>DATDOP010000164.1:0-6413 GCA_035293185.1 Dehalococcoidia bacterium
GGCCGGTGGTGAGCACGACCTCGTCTGCGATGAGGACGGCGTCACGGTCGAATTCAAGTCGGACGAGACGTCCGGCCTGACGACCGGGGCGAAGATCTCGGGCATCGACGCCGACTGCAACGGTGCGAGCTTGAAGTTCGACACCGCGTCTGCCGACGAAGGCGGTCCGTTCTTCGTCGGGTCGATAGCGGCGCCGTCGTACAGCTTCCACTTCTCTTCGCCGCAAGAGGAAGCCGATGTCGAGAGCTTCAGCATCGCGATTTTCGGCTCGGACAGCGAACCACCCAACCAGGGTGACTAACTAACTCCCGGTACTGGGGCGGGTGCCGACCCGCCCCAGTACCTCTCCACCGGAGCGACGCTTGAACCTGCGAACACTCAACTTCCGTCTGGCGATCGCCGTCCTGGGCTTGTGGTTCGTGTTTCTGCGGCCCGCCTTCCTCGGAGGGCCGGTCGATTACGTGATCGTCTCCGGCCAGAGCATGGAGCCGAAATATCAGGACGGCGACTTCGTGGTTACGCGCCGCGGCGAGTACCAGCCAGGGGACGTCATCGCCTTTCATCCGGACGGCATGGCGGGGAGCGTCATCCACCGCATCGTCGGTGGCAACGCGCAAGACGGATTCGTCACCCAGGGAGACAACCGCGACACCGTCGATGAGTGGCGGCCGCGCGGCTCGCAGATTTCCGGCGAGGCGTGGGTACACATTCCGGCGGCCGGCAAGTGGCTGGGCCGCGTCCGAGAGCCGGCGATCTTCGCCGGTCTGATCGGCGTGCTCGGCTTCTTCGTTGTGGTGACGCGGCGCACGCGCAAACGTATCCACAAGGAGGGCATGGTTATGAACCCGAAACAAGCCGCGGCCGCGCAGTTCTCGTTGTCGCCGCTCTGGGTGGTTGCCGGCTTCACGGTGGTATTGACCGCCGTCTCGGCGTTGCTTGCCGTGTATGCGTTCACGCGTGCCACGAGCGAAACCGTGAGAGTTGGCCAGCCGCGCTATACGCAGACGATGGCTTTCGACTACACGATCTTGACGGACCCCTCGATCCTCTACCCGGAAGGACGGGTCGGCCCGGTGGGCGGCGACGGTGGGATGAAGCCGGAAGAGCTGCCGCCGATCTACACGAAGCCGGTCAACGCGCTGGACGTTGGGTTCAACTATCAGCTCGACTCAGCTTCCGCGTCCGAAGTTAGCGGTATTTACAGCGCCAGCGTCGTCGTGTCTGCCGCCGATGACGGCTGGAGCCGGCCGCAGCCCCTGATCCCGGAGACGCCGTTTCAGGGCCCGGCGTTCGACGGCCGGGCGAGGATCGATCTGGCGCCGATCCAGGCGATGGTCGACGCGGTCGAGAAGGAGACCGGCGTCTCGTCCAACTACTACCTGGTGACCCTGCTGCTGGACATAACGGCTAAGACCACTCTGGGCACGGAACCCGTGAGCGCAACCCAGGCGCCCGCGCTGGCGTTCAGGGTTAGCCGCTCGCGCCTGACACCGCCGGCGGCGCTCAGCGTCAAGGACGAGGAGAATCGCAGCCAGACCGTGACGACGAAAGCCGAAATCGGCGCGGCCGGCCTGTCGCTGCCGGTGACGCGAGCGCGGGGAGTTGCCCTGGCGGGCGCTGCCGCGGGGCTGATCCTTTCCGGCGGGCTGGCGGTCGCGATTCAGACCGGCTTCGGTCAGAGCGAGGCCTCTCGCGTCAGCATGCGCTACGGCGCGCTGGTGGTCCCGGTCACGCAGGTGGAGGACCGCAACGGCCGCAGGGTGCAGGTCGCAACCTTGTCCGACCTGGGACGTCTCGCCCAGCGCAACAGCGGGGTGATCTTCGCGCAAGGCAAGCCAGGCCAGACGCGCTACTTCATCACGGATGGCGCTACGACCTACGAGTACAGCTCCGGCCCGGCCCCCAGGCGAGTGCGTGTGGCCGTCGAGGCGGAGCGAACGGCGTTGCCTCGTGAGGTTAGCGACCGGCCGGCTGTCGGCGGCTGAGCCTGCGCGACGATTCGAAAGACGCTGCGAAAAGGGGCTTGACAGGCTGTTTGGCGTGTCGTACTTTACCGAAGAGTTAATTAACCGAGAGGTTTAGTACGGCATGCCAACCGACTTGCTCAGCAACACGTTCGCGGCGCTCGCAGACCCGACCCGGCGGGCGATCCTGTCGCGCCTGGCGGCGGGCGAGGCGTCCGTGACCGAGCTGGCCGAGCCGTTCGACATGACGCTGCCGGCGGTTTCGAAGCACTTGAAGGTGCTGGAGCGCGCCGGGTTGATCGCGCGCGGGCGGGAGGCGCAATGGCGCCCCTGCCGGCTGCAAGCGGCGCCGCTCAAGGACGTGGACGAGTGGGTGGAGCGCTACCGCCGTTTCTGGGAAGAAAGCTTCGATCGGCTGGATGAATACCTGACCCAATTACAAGAGGAGGAGAAGAAAAATGACGCAGCAGAGTAAGGCCCCGGCAGGGGAGCGAGAGATCGTCCTGACGCGAGTTTTCGACGCGCCGAGGGAACTGGTGTTCAAGGCGTGGACGGAGCCCGAACGCCTGGCGCGCTGGTGGGGCCCGGACGGTTTCACCAACCCGGTCTGCGAAGTTGACCTGCGGCCGGGCGGTGCCATCTGGATCGTCATGCGCGCTCCGGATGGGACCGACTACCCGATGTCCGGCACGATCCACGAGGTGGTGGCGCCGGAGCGTTTCGTGTTCGCCGCTACGCCGGAGGACGGCCAGGGCAACGCGCTGATCGAGGCGCTGACCACGGTCACCTTCGCGGATCAGGATGGCAAGACGCTGCTCACGATTCATCAGAAGGCGGTCGCCCTGACGGCATTCGGGGCAGAGGCGATGCAGGACATGGACGAGGGCTGGAGCCAGAGCCTGGACCGCCTCGCTGCCGAAGTCGCGAGCGCCTGAGTTTCGGCGTCCGGAGAGGATAACCATGGCAGAGAAAACCACAGTCAACGCGGATCTCGAAGCAAAGTCGCTCCTGGTCGAGCGCGTTTTCGACGCGCCGCGAGAGCTCGTCTTCAAGGCCTGGAGCGAGGCTGAACGCCTGTCGCAGTGGTGGGGGCCCAGGCTCTGGCCCACGACGTATTGCACGGTGGACTTCCGTCTCGGCGGCGTCTGGCACTACTGCATGACCGGCCCCGGCGGGACTCAGTCCTGGGGCAAAGCCGTTTATACCGAGATCGTGCCGCCGGAGCGCATCGTCTACACCGACATGTTCTCGGACGAGGCCGGCAACTCGCTGGCGGGCATGCCGACGATGGTGATCACGGTCGAGTTTGTCGACCTGGGTGGCAAGACGAAGCTGGTCAGCCGCGCCGAGTTCGCCTCGAAGGAGGAGCTCGAGTCGCTGATGCAGATGGGCATGGTCCAGGGCCTCACCGAGACCTGGGATCGCCTAGAGGAATACCTGGCGCAAGTCTAGCAACGACGAACAGGCGACCTTCAGAGGAGGAGGACCATGATGAGCGAAACGAACAGCAAAACACTGACCGTTACCCTGCCGTCCGACCTCGAAATCAGGATGACGCGCGTATTCGCTGCGCCGCGGCAGCGGGTGTTCGATGCCTGGACGAAGCCGGAGCTGCTGAAGCAGTGGTTCGGCCGCAGGGGCGACACGCTGTCGGTGTGCGACGTCGACCTGCGCGTCAGCGGCGCCTACCGCTTCGTCTTTCAGCTGCGCGAGGGCGGCGAGATGGGCATGGGCGGCGTATACCACGAGATCGCGGCGCCGGAGCGGCTGGTCAATACCGAGGTCTTCGATGACTACGCGGCGATGGGCGAAGGCCTGAACACGATGGTCCTCGAAGAACGTGACGGCAGGACGACGGTGACGATCACGAGCCGCTACCCATCGAAAGAGACCCGCGACGCGGTGATCGAGTCCGGCATGGAGGGGGGCGCTAGCGAGAGCTTCGACCGCCTGGCCGAGCTGCTGGAGACGCTGTCATGAGCCCCGTTGCCGCAAGCGTGGAAGCGTACCTGGCCGCGCTGCCTGCGGAACAGCAGGCGGCGCTGCAGAAGCTGGGTGACGTGATTGAAGCCGTCGTACCGGGGGCGATCGAAGTGATCAGCTACGGCGTACCGACCTTCAAGTTCCAGGGGCGGTCGCTGGTCAGCCTGGGCGCGGCGAAGAACCACTGCTCGTTCTTCGTCCAGAGCCCGGCGGTAATGGAGGCGTTTGCAGACGACCTTGGGGGTTACGACACGGCGAAAGGGACGATCCGCTTTCAGCCTGCCGAGCCGCTCCCGGAGGAGCTGGTGAGGAGGCTGGTGCGGGCACGCATAGAGGAGAACGTACGAGCCGCCGCGCGGCGGACGTCGAAACGATGAGATGAACGGGAGCGACCGGCCGGAGTGCGCGCGCCGCCGCTGGGAGGAGCGCTTCGACCGGCTGGACGGGTACCTGCGAGAGCTGCAGAGGGAGACGAAGGATGACGGCAAACGACAGCGCAGCAACGGCCACAGCGGACCGGGAGATCGTCATCACCCGCCGGCTGAACGCCCCCCGTGAGCTGGTCTTCAAGGCCTGGACGGACCGGGAGCAGATCGGCGTGTGGTGGGGGCCGCGGGGCTTCACGACGACGACGCACGAGATGGACGTCAGGATCGGCGGCTCCTGGCGTTTCACCATGCACCACGCCGAGCGCGGCAACTTTGAGAACCTGATTACGTACACAGAGATAGTCCCGCCGCAGCGTCTGGTCTACGACCACGGTGGCGATGACGGCAAGGTGGAGTTTCAGAGCATCGTTACCTTTGAGGCGCGCGGCGACCGGACGCAACTGACGATGCGTGGCATCTTCCCAACCGTGGAGGCGCGCGACCACGCGGTGCGTGAGTACGGCGCCGTCGAAGGCGGCAAGCAGACCATCGCGCGCCTGGCGGAGCTGGTGGAAGGACAAGCGGGCAAAGTACTGGAGATCACGCGCATCTTCGACGCGCCGCGCGAATTGGTATTCGCCGCCTGGACCGAGCGCGACCGCTTCGTGCAGTGGGCGGGACCCAACGGCTCCACGACGCCCTTCTGCGAGATTGACGCGCGTCCCGGCGGGCTCATGCGGTTCTGCATGAGGTCCCCTGATGGCCAGGAGATCTGGTGCGGCGGGCAGTTTTTGGAGATAGTCCCGCCGGAGCGCATTAGCTGCACGGATTACTTCACGGACAGGGATGGGAAGATTATGGCGCCGACAAGCTACGGCACCAGCCCTGGCTGGCCGGAGGAGGCGTTCGTCACGGTGACCTTCGAGGACGTCGATGGCAAGACGAAGCTGACGTTGCGGCACTTCGCCGGCGCCGCTGCTCAGGAAGACATCGACGGGGCCGACCAGGGCTGGAACCAGAGCTTCGACAAGCTCGTCGCCTATCTGGCAGCCCGATAGCGCAGTACGGGGTAAGCAGGAATGCGCAAGGTAATTCTGCTGGAGCACATGTCGCTGGACGGCTTCCTGGCCGGGCCGAAGGGCGAGATGGACTGGATTCGCGTTGAGGATGATGGGCTGTGGGAGGAGGTTTCCGCGTTCACCGACAGGTCAGACACCGCGATCTACGGCCGGGTGACCTACGAGCTGATGGAGGCCTACTGGCCCACGGCGGCCGAGCGCCCCGGCGCGACGAGGCACGACCTAGACCACTCCCGCTGGGCGAACGCGGCGACGAAGCTGGTGTTCTCTCGTAGCCTGAAGGAGGTCGCGTGGGAGGGCTCCCAGCTAGTCAGCGGCGACGTCGCCACCTCGATGGCTGAAATCAAGGCACGGCCGGGCAAGGACCTGCTGATGCTTGGCAGTCCGAGCTTGGCGAGGGACTTCCTCGCCCTCGGCCTGATCGACGAGCTGTGGCTCAGTGTCAATCCAGTCATCCTCGGCGCCGGCATCCCGCTCTTCGACGAGCGAATGGTGCGCATCAACTTCAGGCTGCTGAAGTCGCGGCAGTTTTCGACGGGCGTCGTTGGCCTGCACTACGAGGCAGGAAACTGAAACTGAGAAACGAGGACGGCAATGAGAAAGCTGATTGTCGGTGCGTTTGTGTCCCTGGATGGCGTTACGCAGGCCCCCGGCGGCCCAGATGAAGACCGCTCGGGCGGCTTCGAGCATGGCGGCTGGGTGGTGCCGTATTTCGACGAGAAGGGGGGCGAAATCATGACCGAATG
Organism: Dehalococcoidia bacterium; assembly: GCA_035293185.1. Lineage (GTDB taxonomy): Bacteria > Chloroflexota > Dehalococcoidia > DSTF01 > WHTK01 > WHTK01. The sequence continues at coordinate 6,141 of DATDOP010000164.1, forward strand.
GGTCGGCCGTGCCGGTGGCTTCCTGCTCGGCCGGCGGACTTACGAGATATTCGCGGGATACTGGCCGCACTCGACCGATCCGGAGGATAAGATCGCGGTGGCATTGAACACGCTGCCCAAGTACGTCGCCTCCAGGACGCTGAAGAGCGCCGACTGGCAGAACTCGACGCTGATCGAAGGTGATGTCGTGAGCGAGGTCGCGCGGCTCAAGGGGCAGGACGGCGGGGAAATTCAGGTGCACGGCAGCAGCGATCTGCTGCAAACGCTGTTCAA
>DATDOP010000165.1:0-2179 GCA_035293185.1 Dehalococcoidia bacterium
GTCCTCGTCATCGGCGACCTCTCCTTCTACCACGACATGAACGGCCTGCTCGCCGCCCAGCGCTTCGGCCTCAAGGCGACCATCGTCCTGATCAACAACGATGGCGGCGGCATCTTCTCCTTCCTGCCCCAACACGAGGACGCCGAGCACTTCGAGACGCTGTTTGGCACGCCCCACGGCCTCGACTTCTCCCACGTCGCCGGGCTCTACGGCGTCGATTTCCAGCGCGTGACCACGCGCGAGGACTACCGCAACGCCCTCAAAGCGTCGTTCGACGCACCCGGCGTGCAGATCATCGAGATCAAGACGGACCGCGAAGAGAACCTGCGCCTCCACCAGCGCATCTGGGACGAAGTTGCGAAGGCGGTTGCTCCGCTTGTTACGAAGGAAAAGGCCGAGCCGTGAGTCTCGTGTGCGGAGCGTGCGGAGCGTGCGGAGCGATGGAACCAGAGAACCCTGGAACCTCAGAACCCCTGCCAACTGGTTCGAAGGTTCAATGGTTCTCTGGTTCGGCGCGGGGCGGGGGGTAGGGCAGTGCGCATCGCCGTCAACGGCATCAACCTCAACGTCGAAACCTCCGGACGCGGCGACGGCCCGGCGCTGCTCCTGCTGCATGGCTTCACCCGCGATTCCCGCGCCTGGCAGCCCGTCCTGCCCTGCTTCGACGCCTACCGCACCGTCCGCGTCGACCTCATCGGCCACGGCAAGAGCGACTCTCCCGCGGACCCGGCGCGCTACACCATGGCGCACGCCGTCGAAGACCTCATGGCGCTGCTGCATCACCTGGACATCGAGCAGACAGCCCTCCTCGGCTACTCGCTGGGCGGCCGCGTCGCGCTGCACTTCGCGCTCGAGGCACCGCAGCTGCTCTGGGCGCTCGTCCTCGAAAGCGCCTCGCCCGGCATCGACGACCCCATGGAGCGCGACGCCCGATTCGCCGGCGACGTTCAGCTCGCCGCGTCTATCGAGCACGACGGCATCGAGCCCTTCGTCGAACGCTGGCAGGCGCAACCCCTGTTCTCGTCGCAGCGCAAGCTCCCGGACGCCATCCTCGAAGAGCAGCGCCGACAACGGCTGGAAAACTCGGCCACCGGACTCGCCAACTCCCTGCGCGGCATGGGCGCCGGTGCGCAAGACGACCTCCTTCCTCGCCTGCACGAGATCCACCTCCCAACCCTGTTCCTCGCCGGCGCCCTCGACGAGCGTTACGCTGCCCTCGCTCCCATCATGGCCGCAGAAGTCTCTAGCGCCGAGCACCAGGTCATCGCAGGCGCCGGCCACACCACGCACTTGGAACAAACAGACGCCTTCGCGAGCCTCGTAAGCGGCTTCCTCGCCCGCCACCGGCCCAACGTCTGAGAAAGGCACCACCCATGGCTAACACAACGACCACGATCAGGCCCGCCGCAGCCTGGCTCGCCGACAGCGGCAATTACGAGGACGTCCTCTACGCCACCGCCGAGGGCATCGCCAAAATCACGATCAACCGGCCCCAGGTGCGCAACGCCTTCCGTCCCCAGACCATCCTGGAGCTGCAAGACGCCTTCCATCGCGCCCACCAGGACGACACTATCGGCGTGATCATCCTCACCGGCGCCGGCGACAAGGCGTTCTGCAGCGGCGGCGACCAGAAGGTGCGCGGCGCTGGCGGCTACGTCGGCGAAGACGGGGTGCCGCGGCTCAACGTCCTCGAGCTGCAGCGCCAGATCCGCACGCTGCCCAAGCCCGTCGTCGCCATGGTCGCGGGCTTCGCCATCGGCGGCGGCCACGTCCTCCACATCGTCTGTGACCTCACGATCGCCGCCGACAACGCCGTCTTCGGCCAAACCGGCCCCCGCGTCGGCAGCTTCGACGCTGGCTACGGCGCCACGCTGCTCGCCCGCATCGTCGGCCACAAGAAGGCGCGCGAGATCTGGTACCTCTGCCGCCAGTACGACGCCCTGCAGGCGCTCGACATGGGCCTCGTCAACACCGTCGTCCCGTTGGCGCAGCTCGAAGAAGAAGCCGTCACCTGGTGTCGCGAGATGCTGGCGATGAGCCCCACCGCCCTGCGCTTCCTCAAGGCCTCGTTCAACGCCGACACCGACGGCCTCGCCGGCATCCAGCAGCTCGCCGGCGACGCCACGCTGCTTTACTACCTGACGGAGGAGGCGAAGGAGGGACGCAACGCCTTCGTCGA
>DATDOP010000166.1:0-5778 GCA_035293185.1 Dehalococcoidia bacterium
GCCAGCTCGTCGTGCTCGGCCTGCGCGATCAGATCGACGGCGCAGATCGCCGGGTCGGCCGAGGCGTCGGCGACGATCACGGTCTCCGTCGGGCCGTAGATCGAGTCCACGCCCACGTCACCGTACACCGCGCGCTTGGCCAGCGTCACGAACAGGTTGCCCGGCCCGCAGATCTTGTCGACCCGCGGTATCGTCTGCGTGCCGTAAGCCAGCGCCGCAATCGCCTGAGCGCCGCTGCAGCAGAAGACGCGGTCCGCCCCGGCGATCGCGGCCGCGGCGAGCTTCACGTCCGGGATGCGCCCATCCGGCGCGGCCGGGCTGACCAGGATCACGTTCTCGACGCCCGCGACCTTCGCCGGCACGACAGTGTGCAGCACGGACGAGGGGTAGGCAGGCTGGGTGCCGGGCGCGTAGAAGCCCACCGTCTCGATCGGCCGCACCTGCACGCCGAGGCCGTCGTCATCGAGGTAGGAGGCCAGGCAGCGCCGGATCTGCTTCTCGTGGTAGACGCGAATCCGTCCGGCGGCCAGCTCCAGCGCCCCGCGTAGCTCCCCGCTGATCCGGCCCAGCGCCGCGTCGATCTCGTTGCGGGGCACCTCCAGCGCCGGGTAAGCGATGGCGCCGTCGAAGGCCTCCGTGTGGCGGCGCACGGCAACGTCCCCCTCGACGATTACGTCGTGGATGATGCGGCGCACGGCCTCCGCCGCCGCCGACTCGCCGGCGGAGATTTGCCCTCGCTTGAGGATGGTGCGGCGCGCCTCTTCGGCGCCCTCGATGATCCTCATCGGCTTCCGCAACCGTTCTTGGGGAACCTGCATACGGGCATACGGGCATACGGGCATGGCAGCCTAGTCGTCGACACGATACCCTTCACCCTCTTCGCGCGCGTAGGACTGGTTCCCGTTGGAGAGCGCTTTCATCCAGACGGTGAGCAACTTGCCCACCTCCTGGCAGGCCTCTATCAGGGTGGCCTTCTGGGTGATCTCAATCAGTCCAGTTCGGTGAAGTAAGTCGATCCACGACTGCGTCTCGAACAGCGAGCCTCTCGCGATTGAGAGGTGGTTTCTATATGCGGCCTGTGAGAATCGCCCGTAACCGTCAGCAATGTTGGCAGGAACTGAGCCCGCAGATCGCATCACTTGAGTTCCTATGATATCGGCCGCCCGGTTGCGCGGAAGGCTGGCGACAATTGCGGCGATCTCGGCGGCAAGGTCCTGCGACCTTTGCCACAGAATCAACCGCGTGAAGTCCTCTGCGCCACTCATGCATGTATGCCCGTATGCCCTATGCCTGTCACGTCAGTCGATGATCTTGTTCAGCGGGTACTCGACGATGCCGTGTGCGCCCGCCTTCTTCAGCTTCGGCACGATCTCGCGCACCACGGTCTCATCGACGATCGTCGTCACGTCGACCCACGCGGGGTCGGACAACGAGGCGACGGTGGGCTTGTCGAGCGCGGGCAGGATCGCCAACACGGCATCGAGGTCCTCCCGGCGGGCGTTCATCGACAGCCAGACCTTGCCCTCGGCGTTCATCACGGCCCTGAGCATCAGCGCGATGTCCTCGATCTTCTGGCGCTTCCAGGGGTCGTCCCAGGCTTGCGGGCTGGCGATCAACCGTGGCGTGCTCTCGATCAGCGTTTCGATGATGCGCAGGTTGTTCGCCTTGAGCGAGCTTCCCGTCTCCGTGGCGTCGACGATCGCGTCGGCCAGCAGGCCGGGCTTCACCTCCGTGGCGCCGAAGGAGTACTCGACCAGGGCGCTGATGCCCCGCGCTTCCAGGAAGGCGCGCGTCAGGTTGGTCAGCTCCGTCGCGATGCGCTTGCCTTCGAGGTCCTTGAGCGTGCGCACCGGCGACTCGTCCGGCACGACGAAGACCCAGCGCGTGGGCCGCCGCGAGACCTTCGAGTACACCATCTCGGCGACCTCGACGACCTTGGCGCCGGTCTCCTGGATCCAGTCGTAGCCGGTGATGCCGGCGTCGATGATGCCGTCCTGCACGTAGCGCGGCTGCTCCTGCGGCCGCACCAGCATGCATTCGATTTCGGGGTCGTCGGTGGTCGGAAAGTAGGAGCGATCCGGGACCTTCATGTCGTAGCCGGCCTTGCAGAACAGCTCGACGGTCGCCTGCTGCAGGTTGCCATTGGGAATTGCCAAACGTAGGGTTTTGCGTTCTGTCATCTCACGTTTTCCTCAGAGCGGGGGAGCGGTCGAGACATCGGACGGACCGGCGCCTTGCAGGTCCTGCGGCGATGTCAGGTCTAGGTTGAAGGGGAAGGTGGGCGCGGTCAAGAAGACGCGCCGTAAGCGCCGCTCTAGGCGTGATGATGCGGGCAGAACAGTGTGCGGTTCACCGATTCACCATAACACAGAGTCCGGCGCCCGCCCATAGAGGCTAACCTGCATTGCTTGGCTGCAGGTCTAACGTCGGGGACCTATGATCTCGCGCATGGGCTATTTCACTGCAGCGAAGCGTTCCCTACCGATAATGACGTTCATGATGCTCGCTTTGCTCGCTGCTGCGTGCAGCGGCGGGTCTGAGCAAAAGACGCTCGATCCCGAGAGTGCGGACGAGCTGGTGCACGCGGCGCTGCTTGCGCCTGGCGACCTGCCCAGCGGCGGTTGGACGACCACCGCGAACGACGACTTCACGTTCGAACTGGCACCCGGAGCGGCCTGCGACTCCATGCGGTCTCTCAACGCCAAACTTGCAGAGAACCGTGTCGGACGGGCCCAACGCCAGCTCGAACGCAATCCCGGTCCCACCGTGGAGCTTGAGATCGGGGCCTACAAGAGCAGTGAAGGCCTATCGGAACTGCTCACCTCCGCCAGCGGGCTTCTCGGCGACGCGAGCGTGAATGGGTGCCAGGCCGAATCCGTCAGACTCCTTCGCGGCGACCCGACGATAACTCTGACGCCGGCTACACCGAGCATCTCGGCGCCTCGAAACGGCTTCGCCTTCGCGGTGGACATCGACCTTCCTGGGCCAGGCGGCAGTCGCACCGCCGTGCATTTCGAGACCTACATCTGGCTGCAGGACAACATCTCCATTCGTGCGGAAATCGTCGCACTTAAGGGCGTACCTGTGGCGGAACTCGCGACAACCATCCTGCAGAGGCTCGCTACGTCCGTAGACAACGCCCTCGAGGGCAAATAGCCCGAGGCCGTCGACAGTTCATCCCCTTCCCAACCTCCTGCAAACTCCCGCCGGGGAACATATACTCTACGTATGCGCTACATAACCCGCGCTAGGCATTTCCTCCTGGGCCTCACGCTGATCGTCATCGGCACGCTGGCGGTTGCCTGCGGCGGTTCCACCACCGACGCGGGCCAGGTGCACGTCCTGACCTGGGACGGCATCGTCAATCCCGTGATGGAGCGTTACATCGACCGCGGCATCGACGCCGCCGAGCGTTCGGACGCCGCCGCGGTCGTGATCAAGCTCGACACGCCGGGCGGCCTCGACACCTCGATGCGCGACATCGTGCAGCGCATGGAGGCTTCGCACGTGCCTGTCATCGTCTGGGTCGCGCCGTCCGGCAGCCGCGCCGCCTCCGCCGGCACCTTCATCACCATGGCCGGTCAGGTCGCGGCGATGGCGCCGAACACGTCGATCGGCGCCGCGTCGGCGATCAACTCCGACGGCAGCGACATCGAAGGCACGCTGGGCCGCAAAATCGAGAACGACGCCGTCGCCTTCATCCGCGGCATCGCCGAGCTGCGCGGGCGTAACGCCGATTGGGCGGAAGACGCCGTGCGCAACGCCGTGGCAGTCAACCAGACGGAAGCCGTGCAACTGAATGTCGTCGACTACGTGGCCGAAAACATGGACGACCTGCTGCGCCAGGCCGACGGCCGCGTCGTCCAGGCGCCGGACGAGAGCGGCGCGCTGATCAGCGTGACGCTGAACACCGCAGACGTCCCCGTGCATGAAAACAACGCCAACCTGTTCGAGGAGCTCCTGTACATCATCGCGGACCCCAACGTTGCTTTCCTCCTGCTGAGTCTCGGCGGCCTGGCGCTGGTCTTCGAAGTCATCCACCCCTCAGGGCTGACCGGCATCTTCGGCGCGATCGCGCTGGTGCTCGCGTTCTTCGCGCTCGGCTCTCTGCCCACGAACTGGGCCGGCGTGGTGCTGATCACCTTCGGTTTCCTGCTGATCGGCGTGGAGATCCTGGTGCCCGGCTTCGGCGCGTTCGGTATCGGCGGCATCATTGCGCTCCTGCTCGGCGGCCTGATCCTCACCGGCAGCAGCGAGACCGGCTTCCAGGTGTCGCGCTGGCTAGTGATCGGGCTCACGGCCACCATCGGCGTCCTGACGCTGGGGCTGCTGGGCCTCCTGGTGAAGGCGCGGCGCATGCCCGTCTTCTCGGGCCGCGCATCGCTGATCGGCGCGAAGGGCATTGCCCGCGGCGACTTGCGGCCGGACGGCCCAGTGCTGGTGCAAGGCGAACGCTGGGACGCGACCGCCGCAGACCCGCCGCTGCCCGAGGGCACGCCGGTCGTCGTCACGGCGTCTGAGGGCTTTCACCTCACCGTCAAGCGCGACCCGGCATCGATACCGCTGCTGCCCCAGGACACCAGGTCACAGCCGGAGCAATCGGCCGCGCCTGCCGCCCAGGGTTAGCGTCTCGTGGCGAAGCTCGACGTCAGCGTCTTCATCCGCGCGACGCCGGAGCGCGTCTGGGAGGTGATCTCCGACCTTCCTGCGCAGGCGTCCTGGATGGTCGACGTGCGCAAGCTCGAGGTGACCAGCGAGCAACGCAGCGGCGCCGGCACGCTGGTTGAGGTAACGAGCGAGCTGTTCGGCCTGCCGTTGGTCAAGGACACGATGCTGATCACCACCTGGCAGCCTCCCCTCCGCTACGACGTCAAACACCAGGGCCAGTTCACCGGCACGGGTGCGTTCATCCTGGAGGCTGCGCCCGGTGGCACGGTGTTCCGCTGGCTGGAGGACTTCAGGCCACCCTTCGGCCCGCTAGGCGAACTGGGGTTCAAGCTGATCGTCGGGCCGCACATGCGCCGCGTCTTCACGCGCTCCCTGGCGAACCTGCGGCGGTTGGCAGAGCTCGCTACCTAGCGAGGAGTGCAGGCATGATGCGCGATCTGTTGCTGCAAAAGTGGGCTCAAGTGAGGATCGGCCTGCTCGACACCATCGCGAAGTTCGAGGACGCCGAGTTGGGCTACCGGCCTTTCGACAAAGCCTACTCGGCCGGCGAACATGCTACACGTGCCCACGCAGGAGGACATCGAGGTGCGCTACGCCCTCCTGCTCAGTTCGCGGAGCTACCGCCGGCCCATGTTGCGACAAGCTATGCGGACAAAGCGTCCATCGTCGCCGTCCTTACGGCACCTCACGCCGCCACGGTCTCTTACCGGGAGGGCCTCAACGATCACGAAGTCATGGCTGAAGTCGAGCTGCCCTGGGGCCAGACCGCGCGTCGTATCGACATGCTCTAGCACGTCCTGGAGCACGAGGTGCATCATCACGCGGAGTTCTCGCTGATGCTGGGCCTCCTGGGTCGCGAGGGACTCGACGCCTGGCCAAACGCACCGCGCAATCGATCTAGAACTCGATGACGTAGCCGTCCGGGTCCTTGACGTAGGCAAAGTGAAGGCCTGGAATATGTTCGCCGCGCTCGACCAGAAGGCCGCCTGCCGTTTCAACCTCACGGATCGCCAACTCGATGTCTCCACGATCCTGCAGACGGAAGCCCATGTGTTCGAGCCCTCCGCCGGAACCTACAGGCTCATTCGGCCCGGCTTGCCGAAGAGTGAT
>DATDOP010000167.1:0-3972 GCA_035293185.1 Dehalococcoidia bacterium
CTCCCCGCCGCCCGCCAACCGCCGCAGTAGCAGCCCTGTCGCCGCCAGCAGCACCACCCCCACGGCAATCGACCCGTAAGCATTCGAGATGATCGGTATGTCCTGCGCCGCCTGCTCCACGCCGACCACGAACAGCGCGAACCCCACCGCGCCCAGCACGCCGGTCAGCAGCTGGCTCGCCCGGATGCGCCGCACGGGCTCGGAGCTCTCGATGAACCGCAGCAGCTTCTGCGCCGTCTCCTCCGTCATCTGCGTCGCCTGCGTGATCGGGTCGCGTCGCGATTCCGGCTCGCGCAGCGACCACGGCATCTCGAACGTCCCGTCCGCGCGACACGGGAACGCCACCGCCCGCGCGACCGCCTCCACGTTCAACGGCCCGTAGAGGTGCGGAAACAACCCCGCGTCCTTCGAGTGCCCCTCCGCCGAAGCCGCCTCGTAGCGTATCTCCGCCCTCACCCGCGATGCATCGATGCACAGCAGCACGAGTCCGTCCTGCCCGCGATAAAACCGGTCCGCCGTCTCAATCACCTGCGGCGCCGTCGAGGCGTGGATGAACCCCTGCTCGGCCAGTGAATCGGCGCGGTACTCCCCCGCCGCCTGCGCCTCTGCCCACGCCTCACGCCCCGCAATGTGGTAAATCGTCCCGTCAGCCACGTGCGCTAGCTTATCAACCATTGGCCAGCGCAGCGCGATGCCCCAGCGCCATTGCGAGCCAGAGGGCGCCACCCGAGGCGAAGTGCATCCTGAGGCCCTCGAAGCGCAATCCCAGACACGCGGCTCATCTCGTGGTACTGCGCGCCAATCGCTGAGCTCCCCTCTCCGTCGACGGAGAGGGGCTGGGGGTGAGGTCGCACCACGCCCCGTCCCCGAACCCCTTCGTCCTGAGCCGGGCCGAAAGACGCCAACCTTGACTGCGTCGCTACGGCTTAGCTCCCCTCTCCCCGCAGGCATGTCCTGAGCCACGTCGAAGGGGAGAGGGGCTGGGGGTGAGGTGAGGTGAGGTCAGCTCACCTCGCCCGTCACCACCCGCTGCATCCTCACCACCGCCGCCGCCAGCTCCCGGTGCTCCGCCTGCTTCAACCCCGGGTCCTCCGCCAGCAGCGACTGCGCCTCCTGTCGCGCCGTCTCGATCAGCTTCACGTCCGAGAAGTCCGCGGCCTGAAACTCCGGCAGCCCGCTCTGCCGCGTGCCGAAGTAATCGCCGGGACCGCGCAGCCGCAGGTCTGCCTCCGCCAGCGCGAAGCCGTCGTTGTTCTGCTCCAGCAGCCGCAGCCGCTCCTGCGCCCCCATCGACGGGTCGTCCGAGAGCAGCAGGCAGTAGCTCTGCTCGGCGCCGCGTCCCACGCGGCCCCGCAGCTGGTGCAGCTGCGCCAGCCCGAAGCGGTCCGCCCCCTCGATCACCATCACGCTCGCGTTAGGGATGTCGATCCCCACCTCGATCACCGTCGTCGCCACCAGGATGTGCAGCTCGCCGCGCCGGAACGCCTGCAGCACCGCATCCTTGTCCGCCGCAGACATGCGACCGTGCAGCAGCCCCAGCCTCAGGTCCGGGAACACGTCTCGCGACAGCCGCTCGTACTCCTGCGTCGCCGACCGCGTCTGCAGCGCCGCCGACTCCTCGATCAGCGGGCAGACCACGAACACCTGCCGGCCTCCCCGGACCTGCTCGCGCACGAAGTCGTACGCCTCGCGCCGGTCGTCCGGCGACACCCAGCGCGTGTCCACCGGCAGGCGTCCCGGCGGCATCTCGTCAATCACCGACACGTCGAGGTCGCCGAAGAACGTCAGCGCCAGCGTGCGCGGGATCGGCGTCGCCGACATGACCAGCAGGTGCGGCGTTGGCTGGTCCGCGGCCACGGCGCGTTCTTTGAGCGCCGCCCGCTGCATCACCCCGAAGCGGTGCTGCTCGTCCACCACCGCCACGCCCAGACGATTGAACGTCACGCCGTCCTGGATCAGCGCGTGCGTCCCCACCACCACGTCCACCTCGCCCGACGCCACGCCGGCCACGATGCCCTGCTTCAACTTCGACGCCGTCGAGCCGGTCAGCAGCTCGACGCGCAGCCTGCGCCCACCCACTTCGAGGCGGTTGAGCAGCGAGGTCAGCGTCTTGTAGTGCTGCTCGGCCAGGATCTCCGTCGGCGCCATCAGCGCGCCCTGGTACTGGTTAGCGACCGCGATCACCAGCGCCGCAGCAGCAACCGCCGTCTTGCCCGACCCCACGTCGCCCTGCAACAGCCGCGCCATCGGCCGCGACTGCTTCAGGTCGCGCACGATTTCGCTCAGCACGCGCTCCTGCGCACCGGTCATCGACCACGGCAGCGTCTCGCGGTACGCCTCCAGCACGCCCTGCGAGCCCATCGGCGCCGCTTTGCCGTCTTGCCAGGCCAGCCGCCGCTCCAGCACCGCCAGTTGCACGCACAGCAGCTCCTCGAACGCCATGCGGCGCCGCGCCTCCTCGTACTTCTCCAGCGAGTCCGGGTAGTGCATCTGACGCAGCGCCGCCGTCAGCTCCGGCAGCTTGTGGCGCTGGCGCAGCTCCGCCGGCAGCGCGTCCTTCGCCGCGCCCGCAAACCGGTCGACGCACTCTTTGACAGCTCGGCGCAGCACCCGCTGGCTCAGCCCCTGCGTCGACGGATACACCGGCACCAGTCGACCCGTATGCGTCAGGTCGTCCTCGGCGCTGACCCGCTCCCACTCCGGGTTCTCCATTGCCTTGCTGCCGTTGTACAGGCCCACCTTGCCCGCCAGGACGATCTGGTCGTTCGCCTTGAGCTGCGCCGCCAGGTACGGCTGGTTGAACCAGACGACGCGCATCGTCCCCGTCTCGTCGCCCACCATCGCCTGCGTGCCCGGCCTTCGACCCAGCCGCACAACCGCGGCGCTCCACACGCTGACCAGCGCCGTCTGGTGCTCCTCCGGCGCCAGCTCAGAGATGCGCCGCACGTTCGCATAGTCGTTATGTCGATTCGGGAACAGGTAGAGCAGGTCGCGCACCGTCTGCACGCCCAGCTTCGCCAGCCGGGCCTGGGTCGCGCCCTTCACGCCCTTGACCAGCGTCACGTCCGCATCCAGCGGGTCCCGCTGTGCGGAAAGCGCGGCTGCATCACGGGTCGTCCCAGAATCCGTTCGTCCTGAGGCGCTCGTAGGGCGCGAGTCTTGACCGGCTTCCTTCCGCGCGGCGGTCCTCTTCTCACCAGACGTAGGCCCAGCCTTACCAGGCTTCGCCGCCAGCACCCCGCGCAGCCACTTCTCCCGCAGCGCCGGCTGCAGCTCCCGGTACGCCTTCCCCGGCGACGTAGCGCCCGCGATCATTCCCGCGACGCCCTTGTCCTGCTTCGCAACCGCCAGGAACCGGTCGATGCCGCCGATCACGGCGCCGTCGTCGCAACCGCGGCGCAGCTCCAGCTCGACGACCTTGCGAAAACGGACAACCGCCTCGCTCTCAGCTCGAGAGCCAGGTGCGTTTGCAGAGCGTCGGGCGGGGCCCCGATATGCGACGCGATTCACGTAAGCCTCTGGCCGCCAGCATAGCGCATCCGTTCGCAACTATCAGCTATCAGTCTTCAGCAATCAGGAGACACCGAACCCATTGCGAGCCAGAGGGCGTCAGCCCGAGGCGCGGCAATCTCGGGCACCCCACTGTTACGCTGCAGTGCGCTCCAATCGCTAGGCTCCTCTCTCCACGATGTGGAGAGGGGTTGGGGTAGAGGTTCCCCACGCCCGGTCGTCCGTCCCGTTCGTCCTCAGCCGGGTCGAAGGACGCGAGACCTGACCACGCCCCGAGGTTCCCGCCCTTGTCCCACACGCCCCGCGTTTGTTACCCTACGACGGCTATGGCAACCAAATGCGAAGTCTGCGGCAAAGGCACCACCTTCGGCCGTAACATCCGTCACCACCACACCGGCCGCTGGCAGCGCAAGGCCCCGGGTACCAACCGCACCTTCGAAGCCAACGTCCACATCAAGACGC
>DATDOP010000168.1:0-7340 GCA_035293185.1 Dehalococcoidia bacterium
TAACTACGAGGCGCCGCACCACTACGACGTTGAGGTGCGGGAGATCGCCCCGGCCCTCGTCAAGCTGCGCTGCGGCGCACTCTACGTGGAGGCGGCGAACCCGCGCCACGAGCACGAGTGGAGCGTCTGGCGCGACGTCAAACTGCCCACCGGGATGGCGCTGATCGCCGGTGTCATCGACACGAAGACCAACATCGTCGAGCACCCGGACCTGGTCGCGGAGCGCATCGTCCGCTTCGCCGGCGTGGTCGGACGGGAGAACGTGATCGCCGGCACGGATTGCGGCTTCGGCACGGTGGCCAACCGGCGCAGAGTGTTCCCATCGGTGCAGTGGGCCAAGCTGAAGACGTTGTCGGAGGGCGCTGCCATCGCTTCGAAGCAGCTGTGGCGGCGTTAGCTTCAATCTGACCTGGACTAACAAGGGGAGGCGGGCAAGCATGGGCAGGCTGGACGGCAAGGTGGCTCTGATCAGCGGCGGCGCCCGCGGTCAAGGCGCGTGCGAGGCGCGGATGTTCTGCCAGGAAGGCGCGAAGGTCGTTTGCGGCGACATCCTCGACGACGAGGGGGACGCGCTGGAGAAGCAGCTGCGCGCCGAGGGCTTCGACGCGACCTACGTGCACCTCGACGTGCGCAGCGAGAGCGACTGGCGCAACGCCATCGAGACGACGGAGCGCCTTTACGGCAAGCTCAACGTCCTCGTCAACAACGCCGGCATCCTCATCCGCAAGCCCATCGAGCAGACAACGGAAGAGGACTGGGACCGCATCATGTCGATCAACGTCAAGGGCGTGTTCCTCGGCACCAAGGCCGCCGTCCCGGCCCTGCGCCGCGCCGGTGGCGGCTCCATCGTCAACATCTCGTCAACCGCCGGCATCGTCGGCGGGACGTCCTCGGCAGCCTACATCGCCTCGAAGGGCGCGGTGCGCCTGTTCACCAAGGCGACCGCCATCCAGTTCGTCGGCGACAACATCCGCTGCAACTCCGTCCATCCCGGCCCGATCGAGACGGAGATGATCGCAGAGATGAAGGCAGACGAGGCAGCCTGGACGCGGCGTATGCAGCTCCTGCCCATGCGCCGGGCCGGCGCGCCGGAGGAGATCGCTTACGGCGTCCTCTTCCTCGCCTCAGACGAGTCGTCGTACATGACCGGCAGCGAGCTCGTCATCGACGGCGGCACGATCGCCCAGTAAAGTCCGCTGCCGTGCGTTCCAGACGAATCCGGCGCTCGCGTCAAAGCTCTCCTCTTCGTAGACGGAGAGGGGTCGGGGTGAAGTGAAGGCTGAGCAAAGCTCATGCTCCTTATTGGGGCTGTCGGCTGCACCGGGCGTCAGCGAGGGTAGCGGGGGCGCAGCCCATGCGCGGGGAGTCCGAGGGGTGTCCCCTCGGCAATCCCATATCTTGGGGTGGGGGCGGAGCACCGCGTTAGCGATGCGCAGCGAAGCTGGCTCCAGCTCGCGGTGCCTCGTCACCGCACAAACACGCCCTTGCCCGTCGTCTGCGTGTCGAACAGCCGGTAGGCGTCCGCGGCCTCGTCAAGGCTGAACCGATTCGTCAGCAGCCGCTCGAGGTCGATGCCGTGGTCGACGATGAACCGAGCGCACTCCGCCTGCCCGACGCTGCTGAACGTCCACGAGCCGTAGATCGTCAGCTGCTTGTGAATGACGTCGGGACTCACGTCGAGGGTCACGGTGTTGCCCTCCCCGACGAAGCAGGCGCGTCCCCACATCGCTGCGCTCTTCACCGCGTTGACCCGCGCCTCCGGCTGGCCGGTGCAGTCCAGCGTCGCCGTCGCGCCCTCGCCTTGCGTCAGGTCACGGATCGCCTTCACCGTCTCGCCGTCCCTGGCGTTCAGCGTCTCGTCCGCGCCGAAGTCACGTGCCAGCGACAGCCGCTCCGGCGACATATCGACCGCGATCACCCGCGCGCCCATCGCCCTCGCCAGCAGTGTGGCGCTGAGGCCCACCGGCCCCTGCCCGAACACGGCCAGCGTGTCGCGCCCCGACACGTCCAGCCGCCGCAACGCGTCGAACGCCGTCCCCGTCCCGCACGAAATCGAGGCGCCCTCCTCGAAGCTCAACTCCTCCGTCAGCGGCACCAGCATGTACGGCTTCACCAGGATGTAGTCGCCGTGGCCGCCGTTGGCGTTGGCGCCGTAGACCAGGTGCCCGCCCTTGACGCACAGCTGCGCATAGCCCACGCGGCAGTACTTGCACTGCCCGCAGCCCGAGTAGTGGTGGATCATCACCCGCTGGCCGATCGGCGCCTCGTCCTCGCTGACGCCGCTGCCGCGCGCCGCGACGACGCCGCACGGCTCGTGGCCGCGGATGATGTTGCGCGTCGCCTCACGCCCGGCGCGGTACGGCGGCAGGTCGCTGCCGCACATCCCCGATGCCTTGATCTCTACCACGACTTCGCGCGGCCCCGGCGTTGGGTCCGGGAACTCGCGCAGCTCCAGCTCGCGCTCACCCAGGAAGACGATGCCTCTCATGTTGGCCTCCAAACTTGCTGCGCCAGCTTAGCAACATGCAATAAGAAACAGGTACCGATCCCTGCCCTTGTTGCCTGCAGCCTGTTGCTTGTTGCTCGTCTCCATTAGAATCACCCCATACCCCACGCTAGCCTCGAAGGAGACTCACCCATGGTCGCTGCTAAGGAATACAAGGTAGTCGGCACGCGCCCCATCCGTCACGACGGCACCGACAAGGTGACCGGTCGCGCCCAGTACGGCGCCGACGTCCGCCTCACCGGCATGCTCTACGGCAAGGTCAAGCGCAGCCCGCACGCCCACGCCGTCATCAAGAAGATCGATACCTCCCGCGCCCTCGCCCTCAAGGGCGTGCACGCTGTGATCACCCGCGCCGACTTCCCGGACGTGCCCTCGATCATCGTCGAGACCGACGAGGCCGGCGTCACGCCGCTGCCCTGGCTCGTCGATCGCATCATGGCCGGCAAGAAAGCGCTGTTCCGCGGCCACGCGATCGCCGCCGTCGCCGCCAACGACCCCCACGTCGCCGAGGACGCCCTCGACCTGATCGAGGTCGAGTACGAGGTCCTGCCATCCGTCTCCAACGTCCGCGAGGCGATGCTCGAGGTCGCGCCCATCCTGCACGCAGACCTGCGCACGCGTCAGCTCGCGGCCCTCGCCGAGCCCGCGCCCGACAAGCCCTCGAACGTCGCGGCGCACCGCCAGTTCGCCATGGGCGACGTCGAGAAGGGCTTCGCCGATGCGGACGTGATCGTCGAGCGCGAATTCGAGACTAGCCGCTACCACCAGGGCTACATCGAGCCGCACAACGCCACAGCTTACTGGTCGGAGGACGGCCACCTCTCCGTCTGGACCAGCACCCAGGGGCTGTTCGGCGTCCGCGGCTCGCTCTCCGAAGTCCTGCACGAACCCCTCTCGTCGATCACGGTCAACGCCGTCGAGATCGGCGGCGGCTTCGGCGGCAAGCTCGGCATCTACCTGGAGCCGCTGGCCGCGCTGCTTTCGAGAAAGACCGACAAGGCCGTCAAGATGACGATGAGCCGAGAGGAAGTCTTCGAAGCCTCCGGACCCACGTCCGGCACCTACAGCAAGGTCAAGATCGGCGCCAAACGCGACGGCACCATCACCGCCATGCAGGCCTCCATGGCCTACGAAGCCGGTGCGTACCCCGGCTCGCCGGTCGGCGCCGGAATGAACGGCATCTTCGCCCCTTACAACTGCCCCAACCAGCTGATCGACGGCTTCGACGTGGTCGTCAACCTCTCGAAGACCGCCGCTTACCGCGCGCCCGGCACCCCCGCCTCGATGTTCGCCGGCGAAGCGGTAGTCAACGAGCTGGCAGAGAAGCTGGGTATGGACCCGATGGAGCTGCGCCTCAAGAACGCCTCCGCGCAGGGCAGCTCCCGCGCCAACGGCCAGGTCTTCCGCGCCCCCATCGGCAACAAGGAAGTCATGCTGGCGGTGCTCAACCACCCGCACTACCGCTCTGAACTGACCGGCGAAAACCGCGGCCGCGGCGTCTCCATGGGCTTCTGGGGCAACGTCGGCGGCGAGACCAGCTCCAGCGCCAGCGTCAATGCCGACGGCGACGTCAGCCTCGTCCTCGGCTCCGTCGATATCGGCGGCACCCGCGCCTCGATTTCGATGCAGCTCGCCGAAAAGCTCGGCCTCAAGGCCACCGACATCCACCCCAAGGTCGTCGATACCGACTCCGTCGGGTTCACCGGCAACACCGGCGGCAGCCGCACCACCTTCGCAGGTGGCTGGGCTGCTCACGACCTCGCCGTGCAGATCCGTCAGAAGATGGTCGACCGCGCCGCCAAGATCTGGGAGTGCGAGGCCGGCCAGGTCGAGTATGGTGACGACGGCGTCATCCGCGGCCCCAACGACGCTGAAGGCAAGCCGCGCAGCCTCACCTTCGCGCAGCTGGCGGCGCTGCTGCCCCGCACCGGCGGCACCATCGACGTAAGCGTCAACATCAACTACGCCACGTCCGGCCCGGCCTTCGCGGCCCATATCGTCGATGTCGAGGTCGACAAAGACACCGGCAAGGTCGAGGTCCTGCGCTACACGGCGCTCCAGGACGTCGGCACCGCCATCCACCCTGCTTACGTCGAGGGCCAGATTCAGGGCGCTGTCGCCCAGGGCGTGGGCATGGCGCTGACCGAGGAGTACTACGTCGGCGGCGACAGCCGCATGATCAACTCCACCTTCCTCGACTACCGCATGCCCACCGCGCTCGACCTGCCGATGATCGACGTCGTCCTGGTGGAGGTGCCGAACCCGGGCCACCCCTACGGCGTGCGTGGCGTCGGCGAAGTGCCGATCGTCCCGCCTCTGGCTGCGGTCCAGACCGCCGTCTACAACGCGATCGGCGTGCGCTTCAACTCGCTGCCGATCTCACCGCGAGTGGTACTCGACGAGCTGATCAAGGACGACGCCTAGTTGGACTTCTTCGAGGTCGTCCACACTCAGCGCTCGATCCGCAAGTTCCGGCCGGACCCGGTGCCGGACGAGGCGCTGTGGCAGATGATCGACGCGGCGATCCGCGCGCCCAGCGGCGGCAACACCCAGCCATGGGCCTTCCTCGTCGTGCGTGATGACGCCCGACGCAAGGTCCTGGCCGACGCCGTCCGCGGCGTCAGCGGCAACCTCGAAGCGGGGCTCGCCGAAGCTGAGAAGCTGCCCACGGAGTCGGCCCGGCGCATGCGGCGCGCCTCCGTCGCCTTTCGCCACGACGTCGCCTCCGCGCCCGTGATCATCATCCCCTGCCTCGTCAACCCCAGCTCGCCCTCGAAGGACATCAACAGCATCTGGGCCGGCTCTTCGATTTACGGCGCCGTGCAGAACCTGATGCTCGCTGCACGCGCGCAGGGCCTCGGCACCGTGCTCACCACCTTCAACATCGCCCTCGAAGACTTCATCCGCCGCGAGTTCAGCGTGCCGGAGGGCTCGCGGCCCGTCGCCGTCATCCCCGTCGGCTATCCGGACGGCCAGAACTTCGGCCCAACCTCGCGCAAGCCCGTCGAGAGCGTGACCTACTGGGACAACTGGGGTAACACGCAGGGACGTAGCGGCGACCTTTAGGTCGCCAGGTGCGGCGCATCGTCCGCCATTTAGACTCCGCCGGGAATAAAAAGCCCCGTTCAGTTCAGGAGGCGAAGCATGATCATCGACGTCGGTGAACGGCAGTACGAGCTGGTGCAAGGCTGGGGTCAGCTGCCTTCGGGCTGGGAATGGGGCCAGGTCGGCGCCGTCTGCGTGGACTCGGCGGACAACGTGCACGTCTTCACGCGCTTCGAGCACCCCTACATGATCTTCGACAAGTCGGGGAAGATGCTCGACCACTGGGGCGAAGGCATCTTCGAAGACGCGCACGGCATGTGCATCACCCCGGACGACACCATGTACTTCGTCGACCGCCTGCCGCAGATCGTCACCAAATTCACCAGAGAGGGGCGCCATCGCCTGACGCTGGGCAAGCGCGGCCAGCACTCCGATACCGGCTACACCCAGGAGATACGTGAGCCCGGCGGTCCGCTGCTCTCCGGCGGCGGCCTGCCGATGATTAACGGCGTCGGCCACGCCGGCCCGCCCTTCTACCACCCCACCGACGTCAGCGTCGCGCCCGGCGGCGAGATCTACGTCTCGGACGGCTACCGCAACTGCTGCGTGCACAAGTACGCGCCGGACGGCACGCTGATCAAGTCCTGGGGCAACCCCGGCAACGCCAAGGAGCTGCGCGACACCAAGAACAGCCCCGGTCTGTTCCACACGGTGCACAGCGTCTGGGAGCACAAGGGCAAGGTCTACGTCGCCGACCGCGAGAACAACCGCATCCAGATCTTCACTCCGGACGGCGACTACCTGGACATGTGGACCGGCTTCGGCCGCCCGACCAAGCTCTGGGTCGACCCGCGTGAGGAGATGATGTACGTCTCAGAGCTGGACGACGCCTTCAGCATCGTCGACCTCCAGGGCAACCTCATCGGCCGCTACGCCACGGAGCGCGGCAACGATCCCGGCCAGTTCTGGGGCCCGCACGGCATCTGGACCGACACCGAAGGCTCGATCTACGTCGCGGAGGTGCTCAACGGCGCCCGTCTGCAGAAGTTCGTTCGCCGCAAGTAGAGGTCAGGCCGCGGCCGTCAGCGCCTGAGCCGCCCCTGCCTCAGCGCCGTCTTCCTGCCTCACGCGCCGCGCCAGCATCGCGACCAGCCCCAGCAGCACGATCGCGCCGAAGCTGAATGACGCCGTCGCGCCGAGCACGAAGCTCACGAGCGGCGTGAACCACGCGACTGCCATCGCCGGACGCTCCCAGCGCTGCCAGCCCGCCGCCTGAGCGCGCCTCGCGAAGAACAGCAGCGCCACGCCCATCACGGTGAGGTCGTAGTGGTAGACGTAAGGCGTCGCCAGCAGGCTCGCCAGCCCCAGGCCCGCAGCCTTGTACTCGAACGGCAGGCCCTTGCGCCATAGCCAGAAGACGAACGCCGCGGCGCCAACACTCGTGATGCCCTGCGCCACCTGCGACGCCAGCGCTCCCGCCCCCAGCGTCAGCATCAGCGCCGTCACCGACTGCATCTTCGCGACCGGGAACACCTGCTGGTAGAGCATGTCCGTCGATTCGCTCAACTGCGAAACGAACGCCTCCCAGGAGCCCATCCCGAATACCGCCAGCGACACCGCGGCCAGCGCACCGGCGCTCGCCAGCGTCGCGAGTAAGGCCTGCTTCTGCCGTCCGGCCAGCAATGCCAGCAGAATCAGCGGCAAGAAATGCGGCTTGAACGCCATCAGGCCCAGCACCGCCCCGGCGGCAACGGGACGCTGCGGCAGCAGCAGCATCGCCCAGGCAAAC
>DATDOP010000169.1:0-5855 GCA_035293185.1 Dehalococcoidia bacterium
GACATCGGCCTGGTCAACGCCGGCTTTCTCTTCTTGCTGTTTACACTCGTCATCGCCGCTGTTTGGGGCTGGGAAGCCGGGCTCCTCGCGGCGATTCTCACGAACCTGGCCTTCAACTTCTTCTTCATAGAGCCGCTGCACACATTCACGGTCCAGGAACCGAACAACGTTCTGGCACTGGCCGTCTTCCTTGCCGTTTCGGTGATCGGTGGGACGCTGCTATCGCAGGCCCGGCGATCTGCTCAGGAAGCGCGCCGACTGCAGGCTGAAGCCGAAACGGCGCTGGCTTTGAGTCAGGCTCTCAGCCTCGAAACAGAACCCGAGGCTGCCTTGCGGACGCTCTGCCGTGAGGTCACAAACGCCTTCGCGGCCCCCGGCGCTGCAGTCCTCGCCCGCTCTGCTGCTGGCTGGGCCGTCCTGGCATCCGCGGGCAGTCCAGATGCGGACCGTCTGCCTGACCCTGAGGAGCGCTCGCTGGCAGACCGCGCTGTCGAGGAGAAGCGCATTACAGGAATGGGCAGCGCTGGTCTGGAAGCCGCGCCGCGCAAGCGAGTGGTTGTGCCTCGCGGTAGGGAATCTGCTTTTGGCCGATCGCGGCCGGTTGCCCTGGTGCCGCTGCGTCTTGGCGAGGAAGTGCGAGGCATCCTCCGTGTGGATGGCCCGATTCGTGCCGCGCCCTTTCGCGATCACCCCGAGCGTCTGCTAAGTGCTATCGCTGGCGAAGCAGCAATTACGCTGCAACGCCTCGACCTCGCCGACGAAGCCGCGCACGCCAAGGCCCTTCGCGAGGCTGACGAGATGAAAAGCGCGCTCATGGCCTCGATTTCGCACGACCTCAAGACGCCCCTGGCAGGGATCAAAGCCGCGGCTTCCAGCCTGCTGGACGAGCGGATCAAGTGGTCTCGTGAGGACGTAGACGCCTTCTACCAGGCAATCGACTCCCAAGCCGACCGGCTCAACCGGATCATCAGCGACATCCTCGATCTCAACCGCATCGAGTCGGGCTCCTTGACCCCGGAGCGCTCCCCGGTTTCCGTCCGTGGCCTGCTGGAACACGCGCGTGAGGTCACGGCCACGGAAGCCCGCGGCCGCGACGTCATCGTCGAGGCCGATGAGTCCCTTGCTGTCATGGCAGACGAGGCATTGATCGTGCAGGCACTCGTCAACCTGATCGAGAACGCGGTCAAGTACTCGAAGGCCCGCGGCTCGATTCGTCTGACGGCGCATCGCGATGGGGACGCGGTCAGCATTCGTGTCGCCGACGAAGGGCCTGGGATAGCCCCGGAAGACCTGCCGTACGTCTTCCAGCGTTTCTACCGCGCCGACGAGCACAGCCGCCGGGTTAAGGGCAGCGGCCTGGGACTCACGGTCGTCAAGGGCTTCGTGGAGTTGTGCGGCGGTAGCGTCGGCGTCGAGAGTTCGCCGGCCGGCACGACGTTCTCCGTGCGGCTGCCCGCAGCCGCCTCAATCAAGCTACCCGCATGAGCGGCGCGCGCATCCTGATCATCGAAGACGAACCGCCGCTGCGGTACGCATTGCGTCGCTACCTCGAAGAGTCAGGCTACGCAACCCGTGACGCCGAGGATGGCGCCGCAGGCCTGCGCGAGTTCACCGCCTTCAAGCCGGACGTCGTATTGCTCGACCTGATGCTGCCCGACATGAGCGGCGTCGAGGTCTGCCAGGCGATCCGCCGCGGTAGCGAAACGCCGATCGTTGTGCTCTCCGCGCTGGGTGAGGAGAAGACGAAGGTCCAGGCGCTCGACCAGGGCGCCGACGATTACCTCACCAAGCCCTTTGGCATGGACGAGCTGCTGGCGCGCATCCGCGTCGCGCTGCGCCACGGCAGCTCGCTGAGGGCCGGTCAGCCGGTGATCGAGGCAGGCGACCTGCGCATCGATCTCGAGCATCGCAGCGTGAGTCTCAAAGGGCGGTTGGTGAGCCTGACCCCAACCGAATACAGCCTGCTCAAGTACCTGGCCACCAATGCCGGCAAGGTGCTGACTCACCCGATGATCCTGCGCGGCGTTTGGGGCGCCGAGTATGAGGACACAGCGGTGCTGCGTACCTACGTCAACCAGCTACGGGCGAAGCTGGATGATGACGCCGCGAGTCCGCGCTACATCCGCACCGAGCCGCGCATCGGCTACCGCTTCGTCGCCGGCGACGACCTCTGACACTTCCCTTACACAACCTCTTCCAGCGCTGACACAAGCCTGACGTACATACGACTAGATTGAATCTGCAGTCGGCGTAGTGCGCCGGATGTGGAGCAGGAAGATGGTCGTGTACAGCAGGCAGACACAAACCACGCAGGAATACATGGCGTGGGAAGGCCTGATTCTGGCGGCCTGCGCCTCGGCGGCTGTGCAGTCGCCTGGGGCGATCCGGGCCGTCACCGTCAGCCACGGCACGGACCAGCTAAACGCGGCCGAGATTGAGGCCGTCCTTGGCTTCGCCCGCGGCCTGGCCCACGACCTGAGCCTCGACCTTGAAACCGAGCAGTCCCCGGGGCGCCTGGTGCTGCGCTTCAGCAGGCAGATGGCGGCCAAGCCGGAGACTGCTCCCGAGTCAGAGCCGTTCAGCGCTGATTTCATGGCTCTTTGGCGAAGACTCGTTTGGCAGCGAAGGGAGTAGCGTCAATTCGTGAACGTTTTACTTGTTGAGGACGAGGCGTCGCTGGCTGACGTGCTGGCCCGCAACCTGCGGGCGCGGGGCCACGACGTCACGACGCGCGGGACCGCCGAGGACGCGATCCTCAGCCTGGCCGAAGCCTGGCCGGACGCGCTCGTGCTGGACATCAACCTGCCGGATGAGAGCGGCTGGGAGGTCCTGCGACGTCTCAGTACGGAAGACCGGCGCCGCCTGCACGTTGTCGTGATCTCGGCGGCGCCGATGTCGCAGAAACGTCTCGACGAGTTCAAGCCGGCGCACGCGCTGCTCAAGCCTTTCCCGATCGACGCGCTGGCACGGTCACTGGTGGGCGGCACCGATGCGGAGGAACCAACTTGGGAGACAAACTGACAGATTGGCCTTTTCAGGCCTTCGGTTTCGGACTAATCATCCTCATCGCGGTGAAGAGCCTGCTGGATCAGGTGGAGTGAATCGATGAACGACGTCATTTACATCGCAGTCAGCCTGGGGCTGTTTCTTGGGTTTGCCGCCGCGGTCTGCGGCTTCGAAAGGGTGAAGTAATGGGCTTCGAAAACGTAGCTCTGCTCGTTGTCTGCGTGCTGGTCATGGCTTACTTGATCTTCGCGCTGATCAGGCCAGAAAAGTTCTAGGGGTTCGGCATGGAAGTCAGCGGCATCATTCACATCCTTGTTTTCTTCGTGGTCATCCTGGCGCTGACCAGGCCTCTCGGTGCCTACATGGCGATGGTGTTCGAGGGCCGGGGCAGAGTCTCGCAGAGCGTCTTCGCGCCGGTCGAGAACCTGATCTATCGCGTCTTCATGATCGACGCGAAGAAGGAGATGGACTGGAGGCGCTACGCGATCAGCGTCATCCTGTTTAGCGCCACCGGTCTTCTGATCGTCTACTTGCTGCAGCGATTGCAGGCCGGCCTGCCTCTCAACCCAGAGGACCTGCCCAACACGACACCCCATCTGGCGTTCAGCACGGCTGCCAGCTTCACGTCCAACACCAACTGGCAGGCCTACGGCGGTGAGACCACGCTGGGTTACCTGGTCCAGATGCTGGGCCTAACGGTGCAGAATTTCGTCTCAGCGTCAGTAGGCATCGTCGTGGTCATCGTCCTGATCCGCGGTTTCACGCGGCGTTCGACGGGCGACCTGGGTAACTTCTGGACGGACATCACACGCTGTGTGCTCTGGGTCATGATGCCGTTGTCCATCGTCCTGGCGACGTTGCTGATTTCGCAAGGCGTGATCCAGAACTTCGACTCCTACAGGCAGATCACGACGGTGGAAGGCGCCGAGCAGATTCTGGCGATGGGCCCGGCCGCGTCGCAGATTGCGATCAAGCAGCTCGGCACCAACGGCGGCGGTTTCTTCAACGTCAACTCGACGCATCCCTTCGAGAACCCGACGCCGTTTTCCAACTTCCTCGAAATGGTGGCGATCTTCCTGATCCCGGCCGCGTTGACCTACACCTTCGGCAAGATGGTCAAGGACACGCGCCAGGGCTGGGCGGTGTTTGCCGCGATGAGCGTGCTCTTCGTCGCCGGCGTCCTCGTCACTTACGCCGCCGAGCAGCACGGCAACCCGATCCTCACCGACCTCGGCGTCGACCAGGAGTACGCGAGCGGTGATCTGGCAACCTCCGGCGGCAATCTCGAAGGCAAGGAGGTGCGCTTCGGCGTCGCCGATTCGACGATCTGGGCAGTCGCGACTACCGACGCCTCCAACGGCTCCGTGAACTCAATGCACGACAGCTACATGCCGCTGGGTGGCATGGTGACGCTGTTCAACATGCACCTGGGTGAGGTCGTGTTCGGCGGCACCGGCTCTGGGCTCTACGGCATGCTGGTCTTTGCGATCGTGGCGGTGTTCGTCGCCGGCCTGATGATCGGGCGGACGCCGGAGTACCTCGGCAAGAAGATCGGCCCCTTCGAGATGAAGATGGCGATCATCGTCTTCCTGATCCCGTCGGCGTTCATACTGCTCTTCACAGCGATCGGTACGACCACGGACCTGGGGAAAGCCGGGCCATTGAACGCTGGCCCTCACGGGTACAGCGAGATCCTCTACGCCTTCACGTCGGCGGGAGCGAACAACGGGTCGGCCTTTGCAGGCCTGACCGCGAACACGCCGTTCTACAACACGACCCAGGGCATCGAAATGCTGGTGGTGCGTTTCCTGCCGATGGTGGCGGTCCTCGCGCTGGCCGGAGCCTTGGCGCGGAAGCAGCTGGTGCCGGCTAGCGCCGGGACGCTGCCCACCAACGGCCCGCTGTTCGTGGGCTTGCTGGCGGGCGTCGTGTTCATCGTCGGCGGGCTGACGTTCTTCCCGGCGCTCGCGATCGGTCCCATCGTCGAGCATTTCCTGGTCAACAACGGAACCCTGTTTTAGGCACGAGGCAGAAAGAACATGACGACAGAACGACCATCCGCAATCGCGCGAGAGCGCAAGGCCGGGATTTCGATCTTCCGCGGCGACATCATTCGCCAGGCGACGCTCGACGCCTTCGTCAAGCTGAGCCCGATTCACCTGATGGGCAATCCGGTGATGCTCGTCGTCGAGATCGGCGCCCTGATCACCACGGTCCTGTTCCTGGACGAGGTCCTCGGCAGCCGCGACGAGAGCAAGTCTTTCACGGCCGCGATCTCCGCCTGGCTGTGGTTCACGGTGCTGTTTGCCAACTTCGCCGAGGCGATGGCGGAGGGCCGCGGCAAGGCGCAGGCCGGCACGTTGCGCGCCATGCGCCGCGACACCATGGCGCGCCGCGAGACGGCACCCGGCCAGTACGAGACCGTATCGGCTTCCGAGCTGCGCAAGGGCGACGTCATTCGCGTCGAGGCGAACGAGATCATCGCCGGCGATGGCGACGTGATCGAGGGTGTTGCCTTCGTCTCCGAAGCGGCGATCACTGGTGAATCTGCGCCCGTCCTCAAAGAGCCCGGCACGGACATTCGCAGCTCCGTCACCGGCGGCACCACGGTCACCAGCGACTGGCTGCGCATTCGCGTCACCTCCGACCCGGGCGAGACCTTCCTCGATCGCATGATCGCCCTCGTCGAAGGCGCCGAACGCCAGAAGACGCCGAACGAGGTCGCGCTGAACATCCTGCTGGCCGGCTTCACGATCATCTTCCTGCTGGCCGTGATGACCATTCGCCCCTTCCTGGACTACGTGGACGGCGACGTCACCACCGTTGCGCTGGTCTCGCTGCTGGTCTGT
>DATDOP010000170.1:0-3955 GCA_035293185.1 Dehalococcoidia bacterium
GTTGCGGGCGTCGCCGTCATAGCAGCCAGCGAAGGGGTTCGAATTGCGGGCGAACAGCCGGGTGATGATCGACATCGCAGCCTCCCTTAGAGACTACATGAGAAGGGCACAGCGCTAAAGTGGCCCCCCGGCCGTAAGCGGGCGTCTACCGCGCAATCCCGCCGGTTGGGCTCAGGCCTACGTGGTGCCGGCGGGCAGGAGCTCCGCGGGCCGGTCCGTGAGGGAGTTGTACAGGTTGATCACGGCGCCGGCGACGTTCTCCCAGCGATAGCGCCCCATCGCCTCACGCGCGGCTTCGCCGAGGTTCTGGCGCAACGGTTCGTTTTCCAGCAGCAGCTCGATGCGCTCGGCGAAGGGCTCGGGACACAGCCAGGGGATCAGGTACCCCGTCTCGCCGTCCTTGACGGTGCCGGCCAGCCCGCCGACGCGCGAAGCCACGACGGGGACGCCGGAGGCCATGGCTTCGACGGCCACCAGCCCGAAGCTCTCGTAGTGGGAGGGGACGACGCAGACGTCGGCGGCGTTGTAGTACAGCGGCAGCTTTTCGTGGTCCACGGCGCCGACGAAAGCGACGCGGTGCTCGATGCCGCGGTAGCGCGCCAGCTCCGTCAGCTCGTCGACCTGCGGCTGCGAGGCCTCATCGCCGCCGACGACGAGGACGCTGCACTCGACGTCGCTCTCCAGCAGCGCGGCGGCGTTGATCAGGATATCGAGGCCCTTGAGCGGCTCGATGCGGCCGACGAAGAGGATGATCCGCTCGTCGCGCAGGCCCAGGCTGGCGCGCGCCGCCTGCTTCTCCGCCGGCCGGAAGCGGTCGAGGTCGACGCCCAGAGGGATCACCGCGACCTGGTCGTCGAGCGCGCCGTAGAGCTGGCGCAGCGACACGCGCTCCTGCTCCGTGGCGCAGATCACGCGGTCGGCGCTGCGCAGCACCTCAGCCTCGGCGTCGATGCGGAACTGCGATTCGTGCTCGCCGTAGGAGGCGCGGTTCTTGATCTCGCCGAGGGTGTGGAACATGACGACGTGGGGCACGCCCCAATGTGCCTTCAGCCGCCCGCCGACCAGGCCGGAGAGCCAGTAGTGGCTGTGCACGAGGTCGTAGGCAGCGCCGTCATCGGCGCAGAAGGCGAGCAGCGCCTCGTAGAAGGCGTCCAGGTGCTCGTAGAGCTGCTCTGGGCCCAGCGGCGCCGCGGGGCCGGCGCTGAGGTTGATCACGCGCAGGCCGGGCGCTTCTTCGACGATGAGGCCGGCGTCCGGCGTGGTCGCGCGCGTGAAGATGTCGACGGCGCAGCCCTGGGCGGCGAGCTGCCGGGCCAGCTCCAGCACGTAGACGTTGAGGCCGCCGGACTTGGCGCCGCCCGGCCGTGCCAGGGGCGAAGTGTGGGCGCTGATCACGGCGATTCTGAGGTTGCTCATGCCGATCGCGTGAGGCGCAAGCGGTAGATCTGCTGGTCCTGCGCGCCGAGGTCGTATTTGTACGGCTCGTCGCCGCGCAGGAAGTCGATGCCGGACATGCCGTTTTCAATCGCCCAGCGCAGGCACAGCGCCTTGGAGACGAGACCGACCGATAACGCAGAAAACTCCGGGTCGTAGCCGGAGTTGTAGAGGTAGAGGTAGCTGCCGGCGTCAAAACAGAGGACCGCGGCGGCGGGCTTGCCGTTGATCCGCAGCATGAACAGCCGGATCAGGCCCTCGGCAGAGAGCGCGGAGGCCATGCGGCGGAAGAACATCGCCATGCCCGGCGTCATGAAGTCGGTCTTGTCCTGCCGGCTGCGCGTGTGCAGGTCGAGGAAATCGTCCATCGCGGCGACCACGTCTGCCTGCTCCGACAGGACGTCGAAATCGACGGCGGCGCCGCTGTCGAACAGGCGGCGGATCTTGCGCCGCAGCTCGTGGCGGTCCTTCTTGTTCAGCGACGACAGGTAGTCTTCCCAGGTCCCGGGCAGCGACAGACGCGGCGCCACCGCCTCTTCGACCTCCTCGACGGTGTAGCCCTGCTGCGCGGCGTAGGCCTTGACGCGCTCCCGCGTCTCCGAGGAGGCCATGAGGCCCCACAGCTCCAGCTCCGTCCAGTCCTCGGCGCACAGCTGCCGCCAGAGGTCGGCGTACGCGGCGTCGGCGTGCTCGGGGTCGACGAGCACGTCCATGAAGTCGCAGATCGAGGAGTCGCCGATGAAGGTCAGGCGGTCGTCGGCGCGCATCAGGGGAGCGACGCCGACCAGGCTGCCCTCGCCGCAGGTCAGGACGAGCGGCTCGACGGCGCCGCCGAACTCGGCGAGCCAGGTGCGCAGCCAGACGGGGTGGAGAAAGACGAGGCGTTCGGGGCGGCGGGCGAGCAGCTCTTCGAGTCTGGAATCGAGGCTGCTGAGGCCGGCGCCGGAGGCGGCTCCCTGCAAATCGTGTGTCCTCTAGGTCTCTTATGTACTGTTTGCGCTTGCAGGGCCGATGGGTCCTAACACAGTAAATCTTACTGTGAGGCTCTGAGGAGCGTCAACGAAAGGCAGTGGATAGCTGATTCCTCCTAGAATCCAGGTAAAGAAGGGGATATCCTAGACGAGTGATATCCAACATCACCATTGGCTGGCTGGTGAACATGCTGCTGGCAACCGGCAGCAACCGCGACCACGGCAAGAATCTCGAGGTTCTCAAGTCGCTTCGCGATGCGGATTCTGCACGGCACGGCACGCTCTTTACCGCGATCGCCGGTGGTGCGGTTACGTTGCTCGCGGGATTCGGGACCATTGTCTACAAGAACGCGACAGACCGACATGAGCTTGGATCGACGACGGTCGAGGGCGTCGAGGCGACTGTCGTCACGAAACAGTTCTCTGAGGCTGGTCTGGGCGACGCCGACTCTCTCCTTCTGGTGTTGCTGGGACTCTTCGCATTTGTAGTTGTGGCATTCTTGATTGCGAACAGG
This sequence comes from Dehalococcoidia bacterium, assembly GCA_035293185.1. Taxonomy (GTDB): domain Bacteria; phylum Chloroflexota; class Dehalococcoidia; order DSTF01; family WHTK01; genus WHTK01. The sequence goes on from DATDOP010000170.1 coordinate 2,921, forward strand.
TTAGGTCAACGTCAGGTGGACCTCGCGTACTCAAACGCCGTATCGCTGTATTTTTTCTTATCGAGGCACATTCCGTGATTCCGTCTGAGATTGTCATTGTTGCTGCGGCTGTTGTCGGCAGCCTGACGGCGGTGGTTTTCGTCTTAACTCTGAAAACGGTCGACGAGGCGAAGCTCCTAGGGTCATCTGCCTCTCGTCTCGTTCTTGAAGCGGAGTCTGCAAGGACCATTACGAACATTGGCCTGGCGTCCACTGCTCACGCACCCGATGGGGAGCAGATTCTCCTGACGTATCTGTACTCACACCAGGACTTGGAGGTCAAACAGCTCCCCCGCGACCTTCTAGACCGAGTCACTAGTTCCGCCACCGTACGCTCGGCTTCAAGTAGCTGGGGTAAACCAAACGATTACCGGAAGCGTGAGGGAGCCGCCACCTGGCACTTCTGCAAGAACTGCTCTGGCTGGCCAACTACCGACTATGTAGTTTCCGACATACCGCCGAGCGGGGAGCTATGTAATGAGTGTGTCAGTAAGGATCGCGCGGGTAATTGTCTTTAGGATTGCCTTTTGCGGCCTGCGGGCGACAACACTTGCTCTATCATCTCCCGATCCATTTGGCGTTTTTCAGGGGATGGGCAGCGCGGCTTCGATGGCGTCGAGACGCGCCGGCACGTCGATTTCGCGCCACGAGAGCGTCTTCGCCGTGTCCGGGTCTTTGAGCCCGGCGCCGGTGATGATGCAGACGCAGGTGCTGCCGCGGAGGTCGCGCGTCTTCGACGCTTTGACCAGCCCCGCCAGGCTCGCCGCGGAAGCGGGTTCGCAGAAGATGCCTTCCTCGCGCGCGATGCGTCGGTAGGCCTCCATGATCTCGTCGTCCGTGACGCTGTCGATCGCCCCGCCGGACTCGTCGCGCGCGTTGACGGCGCTCTTCCAGCTCGCGGGGTTGCCGATGCGGATCGCGGAGGCGATCGTCTGCGGGTCCTCGACGATGTGGTCGAGGACAATCGGCGCGGCGCCGGCGGCCTGGAAGCCGAGC
>DATDOP010000171.1:0-7644 GCA_035293185.1 Dehalococcoidia bacterium
GAGAGGGCCAGGTCGCTGACCATCAGCAACCAGAGCGTGGACGTCGACTTGAACACGCCTGCCGAGTACGAGGCCGCGCTGAAGGCATTTCAACGTGGTGATTGGGCCGAGGGTGTTAAGACTTCATCTATATAGGACGGCTGTTTCGTTTGCTCCCTTGACGCAGGGCCGTGGGTCTGTAAATCTCATGTTGTTACAACCCAGACGCCGAGTCTCTCGCAAGAGAGAGCGGGGGAACCAACTCTGGGGTGAATGGCGGCGACGCCAGGGGCTACCTTTCGGCCCTAACCCGACAGCTAACCTCGCAGGCGTAGGAAAGGCGCTTCCCAAAGGAGGCGTTTTTTGTTGCCGATAGGCAATCGGCCGCGCAAGCTCCGTCGCGTGGAGACCCGATGGCATTAGAGTTCCCGGCCAACCGGCTTCGGCAGCTTAAGACCAGCGCCCCTGCATCGCTAGAAACTATCCTCGTCCCGCCGCTGCAACCACAGCGCGAGCTTGCGCTGCGTCCATTCATGGTGCGAGCGCTCGAGATCACCACTGGCGCGCTGGCTCTCCTGCTGATCAGCAGCCTGATCTGGGGCTTCGTCTGGTTCCCCAGGCAGCTCACGATCGCGGTGCTGATCTTCGACGTCTACTGGCTTTGGAAGTCGTGGACCATCGGCTATCACGCGCTCAAGGGCGCGCGACTGCTGCGCGAAAACGCCGATCGCGACTGGCGCGGCGAATACAACGCTGCTCTCGGTCGCGGCGAACCCGTGGTGGACTGGAATTCGGTCCGTCACGTCGTGATCATCCCCAACTACCAGGAAAGCGACACCAAGCTGCGCTCGACGCTCGAGACGCTGGCAGCGGTCGACGGCGCCAGGCACAACGTGATCCCTGTGCTGGCAATGGAGGCTGCGGAGCCGGGTTCCCAAGCCAGGGGCCGGGCATTGGCGCGCGAGTTTGGCGCACGGTTCTACGAACTCCTGGTCACGGTGCATCCGCAGGACCTGCCCGGGGAGATCCGCGGCAAGTCGTCGAACGAGGACTGGGCCGCGCGCCGCGCCGTGGATGAGCTGGTGGCTGGACGCGGCCTCGACATCGACGACCTGACCGTGACGAGCTGTGACGCGGATACGCAGTTCCACCGGCAGTACTTCGAGGCGCTCACCTACCACTTCGCGACGAACCCGCAGCGTTATCGCCGGTTCTGGCAAGCGCCGATCTTCTTCTACAACAACATCTGGCAGGTGCCGGCGCCGCTGCGCGTGCCCAACGCCATGTCCGGCCTGATCCACCTGGGAAGGCTGAGCCGCAAGCGCCGGGTGCTGTTTTCGCAGTCCACGTACAGCCTCTCGATGCGTATGGCGCACGACGCGGGCTACTGGGACACGGACATCATCCCTGAGGACTGGCACATGTTCCTCAAGTGCTTCTACAAGCTTGACGGTCAGGTGGAGGTGGAGCCGATCTACCTGGCCCTGGGCAACGACGGCGCGCTTTCCGCTACAAAGAAGGCGACGTACGTGAATCACTACATGCAGGTGAGGCGCTGGGGCTGGGGCGCCTCCGACCTGCCTTACGCGGCGGAACAGGCCTTAAACCACCCGGAGATTCCGCTGAACCGCCGGGTGCTGCGCCTCTGGTACTTCTTCGAAAACCACCTCATGTGGTCCACACAGTGGTTCGTGCTCACGCTGGGCGGGCTGATCCCGCTAACGTACTGGCTGATCACCGGCGACACGCTGGCGCCTTCGTGGTTCTTCCTCGAGACCTGGAACTGGGCCCATTTGGGATCCGTGCCCGGGTTCATCTCGCTGACGTCGGTGGTGATGACGCCGACGCTGGTGCCGTTCCTGATTCTCATCGTGCTGGACCACCAGATGCGCCCGCCGCCGCCGGTATCGTTGAGCACCCGGCACCGGCTGTTGGGCCACCTGTGCTGGCTGGCCGTCTCACCAATCACCTTCTACTCCTCGGCGATGCCCGCGCTGGACGCGCAGGTCCGGCTCATGCTGGGCAAGCGCATGGAGTACCGCGTCACGGAGAAGGTCTAGCCACCCGGCGATCCCGGCACGATAAGATACTCGAGATGCTCGACGTGCTGTTCCTCGGGTCAGGCAACGCCTTTGGCGCGGATGGACGCGCCTTCAGCTCCTTCCTGCTGAACGGACGCTACTTGTTCGATTGCGGCCCAACGCTGCTGCAGCAGATGCACAAAGCGCAGCTGACCAGCGACGAGATCGAGACCGTGTTCATCAGCCATTTCCACGCCGACCACTTCTTCGGCCTCGCCTTTCTGCTGCTGGCTGCCAAGTACGGCGGCCGCACGGCGGACCTGACCATCGTCGGACCGCCGGGGATCAAGGAACGCACGGAGCAGCTACTCGCGCTGGGCTATCCGAGCGTGATCGAGAACCCGAACTACGAGCGCCGCTTCGTCGAGGTGGCCGATGGCTCCTGTCAGAAGTTCGGGGAGCTGAGCCTGACCGCCGCGCGCGTCGAGCACGTCGACGAGTTCGAGTGCTTTGCCTATCGTGCCGAAATCGATGGGCGAAGCCTGGTCTTCTCCGGCGACACGACCCTGTGCGAAGGCCTGCTGCGACTGGTAGACGGCGCCGACGTGATCGTCACGGAGTGCAGCTGCATCGACGTGCCGGTACACCTGAACCCGGCTGGCGTCGCAGAGGTCGCGCGGCGGGCGCCGGGGGCAGAGATCATCGTCACGCACCTGGACGGCCACGCCCATCCGCAAAACTTCGACGGCCTGCACGTCGCCGAGGACCTGAAGCACTACCGGTTTTAGAGCCCCCCTCCCCCTCCCCGGAACAAAGGGACGTGGAGGCTGTTGCTTAAGAGGGGCCCTTCGTTAGAATGGCGCCAGGGGAGCATTGCTTGTACGGATTCGGTCTGCTCAAGGGCTTGAGGATGACGATGCGGCACTTCTTCAAGCCGCCTACGACCATCCAGTTCCCGGAAGAGGTCCGCAATTTCCCCGGCCGCGCGCGCACCAGCCTGCTCTGGTTCGACGAGCGCTGCACGGGCTGCAGCACCTGCGCGCAGGCTTGCCCGGACGGCTGCATCCTCGTCGCTACGGAGCCTCGCGAAGACGGCAGCCTCAACAAGGTCCGCTACGAGATCGACTTTCGCATCTGCATGTACTGCGGCCTCTGCACCGAGGCCTGCCCTTACGAGGCGATCCAGCCCGGCGGCACCTTCCGCGACGCCGTTTACTGGTTCGACGACATGTACCACGACAAGTACGATCTGACGCGCCTGGCGCACGAGCACCTGCGCAACAACGACTTCAACTACCCGAACGGCCTCAAAGCGCCGCAGTCAGTGATCGATTTCATCAACCAGGAGGCAGCGGGGCTGAGCCTGCCGCCACCGCCCGGAACGCACGCCCAGATCCCGACCCAGCCCAGGCAGGAGACCCTGAACAGTGGCTAAGCTCACTCTCGACGGGAATGAGATCGAGGTCGAAGCAGGCGCACCACTCGTAGAGGTCATCAAACAAAGCGGAACGTTTATCTCCAACCTCTGTTACATAGACGGGCTGCCGCCCTACGCCGGCTGCCGCACCTGCCTGGTCGAAATCGAAGGCGCGCGCGGCTTGCAGCTGGCCTGCACGACGCGCGTCAACGACGGCATGATCGTCCGCTCGAATACGGGCCAGGTGCTGGACGCGCGCCAGTCGGTGCTTTCGATCATCAACGCAAACCACTCGGACCGCTGCCTCACCTGCCACCGACGCGTGCACTGCCAGCCCGGCGACATCTGCCTGCGCGACGACACGGTGACGCACCGCTGCCTGACCTGCGCCAAGAACTACCGCTGCGAGCTGCAGACCACGAACGAAATGCTGCAGATGGCGAACGTGGAGCCGTGGTTGGGCGAAGAACGCACCTACTACGAGTCCGACCCGCCGGAGGCCGACCGCGCAAACCCGTTCCTGGAGTTCGACCCGCAGATGTGCATCATCTGCACCCGCTGCGTGCGCGCCTGCGACGAGATCCGCCACACCGGCGCCGTGACGCTGGCCGGACGCGGCTTCAGCACGCGCATCGCCTTCGGCGCCGGGGGCGCGATCCACGAATCGAATTGCGACTTCTGCGGTTCGTGCATCGACGTCTGCCCCACGGCGACGCTGCTGGAGAAGCCGAACAAGTGGATCGCCAAGACCGAGACGTGGGTCTCAACGACGTGCAACTCGTGCAGCGTCGGCTGCACGTTGAGCATGGGCGTGCGCAACGGCAAGGTCGTCATGGTGAAACCCGACCGTCTCAACCCGGTGAGCTTCGACCAGATCTGCGTGCGCGGACGCTTTCACTACGACGCCGTCAAGACTCGCGAGCGCCTGACACGACACCTGCTGCGCTACGGCGACGCGCTCACGCCCGCGACCTTCGAGGCCGCCGTGGCCGAGGCGTCGGAGAAGCTGACCGGCGTGATCAAGGCGCACGGAGCCGGCAACGTCGGCGTGCTGGTGGCGCCTTGGGCGACCAACGAGGAGGCGTACGCGGCGCAGAAGCTGGCGCGCGGCCTGATCGGCACCGAGAACGTAGACTCCACCGCGGGACCCGTGTCCGAGGCCGTCGGTGCGGCGCTGACCGCTGCATTCGGCGGCGAGGCGCTACAGAGCGACCTGGCCGACCTCGTGACGGCCTCGACGATCGTGGTGATCGCGGACGACCTCGAGTCCAGCCACAACATCGCGGCGCTGCGAGTCAAGGACGCGGTCGTGACCAATGGAGCGCGACTGGTCGTAATCAGCTCTCGCTACGGCGAGGTGTGCGACTTCATCGCGCCGCCGCCCTCCGGCTCGATCATGCCGTCACCGCAGAAGGTGCACTCGGCCGATCCGACCGGCGTCTGGCTGCGGCCCGCGGCAGGCGGCGAAGTCGCTACGGTTGCGGCGCTGGGCCGAGTGCTGGCGACGCGCATGGGTTCGCAGGCTGAGGGCCCGGACGAAGCGCCCGGCCTCAGTCACGACGACTTGAGTCAGGCCGCTGACATCATCCAGGACATCGGCGAGGGCAAGCTGGCGATTGTCTACGCGCCGTCGGCCGCTTCGCCGCGCATGGCGGGCGAGGGGACAAAGGCGGCGGCGAACCTGGCGGCAATCTGTCTGGGCGACGCCGCTTCGCAGGCCTTGCACGTGCTGCCGACGGAAGCGAACGCGTTCGGCATACGCGACATGGGTGTGAGGCCCGGCAACGGCGGCAAGGACCTGAACGCGATGCTCTCCGGCGGCGTGAAGGCGCTCATTATCGTGGGTGACAACCCGCTGATGCTGTCGCGAGACCGCGACGCCGTCGAGGCGGCCTTGAAGCAGCTCGATTGCCTCATCGTGATCGACGAGCTGCGCACCGAGACCGCGGACCTCGCGCACGTCGTGTTCGCGGACCTGCCGGCTTACGGCAAGGACGGGACGTCCACCAGCGCCGACCGGCGCATCGGCCGCCTGACGCGCGCCGAGGCGGCCACGGGCGACCAGCGCGACGCGCTCGAGACGCTGGGAGCGCTGGCGAATGCACTGAGCGCCGGCCTGAGCAAAGACTTCTCGCCGGCCACGGACGCCGAGAGCCTGATGAACGAGATCGCGGGTGCAGTCGACGGCTACGCGGGCGCGACCTACGGCGCACTCGAGTCCGGACGCACGCGGGCGCTGCGCGGTTCCCCGAGCATCGCGAGCGTGCAGGCCATCGACCTGCCGTCGCTGCCCGCGACCAACGGCCGGCTGCTGCTGACCACGTCCCGGACGCTGTTCACGAGTCTAGAAGGCGCTTCGATCAAGTCTGAAGAGGCGGACAAGCTGCACCGCGAGGAGTTCTTGGAGATCAACCCTCGCGACGCCGCGGCGCTGGGCATCGGTCAGAACCGGCCGGTGGTGGTGACGAACGGCTCGCACGAGCTGACGCTTTCGGCGGCGCTGACCGACGCGGTGGCGGCCGGCTCCGTGTTCCTGCCGCTGTACTTCGAAGGCGGACTCGTCAACCGTCTGCTGCCCGCGGACGGCGCCCACACGACCGTCAGCGTCCGTCCCGCCTGATCGCAGATCCATCCTGCTAGAATTGCAGCGCAACCTTACTCAGGCGTGCCGTGATAGCTGCCGGACGACATTGCTGAAATGAAACTGCCGCTGTTCCCGTTGAGCCTCGTCCTGTTCCCCGGACAGACGGTGCCGCTGCACATCTTCGAAGAGCGCTACAAAGCGATGCTCAAGCGCTGCCTGGACGAGCAGATCACCTTCGGCATCGTCCTGATCAAGGACGGCGGGCGCTTCGGGCGTGGGGTGCCGCACCAGGTCGGGACAACGGCGCGCGTGATGAGCGTCGAGGAGGTCGAAGCGGGCAGTTGCCCGATGCCAGCGCCGCACAAGGGCAGCTGCTTCCACATATCGGTGCGGGGCGAAGAGCGCTTCCGCGTCGGCGACATCAACCGCCGCGAGGCCGAATACCTGGTCGGCGAGCTGGATTCGTACCCGGACGAGCAGGCGCCGGAGCCGGCGCTGCTCATGGTCGCGCAACGGGTCGCCGCGCTGTTCGACGAGTACTACCGCGAAGTGGTGGCGCTGACCGGCGGCTGGCAGCGCAGCGCCATGCCCGGCGAACGCACGCTGATCTTCGACATGGGCACGCTGGCCAACGGCTCAGCGGGCATCGGGCGCGAAGGTGACGACGGCAAGCGCAAGATCATCGTGCCGGCCTTGCCCAGCGAACCCGGAGCGCTGGCCAACGTGATCGCGAGCGAGCTGAACGTGCAGCCCGCGGTCAAGCAGGAGCTGTTGGAGTCGCCGTCAGCGCTGACGCGGCTGCAGCGCGAGGCGGAGATTCTGGCGGAAGAGACGCCGCAGATCGAAGAGCGGCTGAAGATGCATTATCGCCGCCGCTTCGGCGAATTCGGCCGCGCGAACTAGCGAACATGCGCGTCTTCGTGACCGGTGGCTCGGGCGTCCTGGGCCGGATGCTGATCCCGCTGCTCGCCGAAGCCGGGCACGACGTTGTCGCTCCAGGTCACGCAGATCTCGACCTCTACGACGCGGCAGCCGTGCGACGCGCGCTCGACAACGTGGAAGCGCTCTACCACCTCGCGACGCGTATCCCGTCACGGGAGGCACAAGCCGGGCCCGGCGCGTGGGATGAGAACAACAGTCTGCGGTCTGAGGCTTCGCGGGTGCTCGCTGATGCTGCTTTGGAGGCGGATTTCAGGACTTACATCCTGCCGTCGGTGACCTTCGTCTACCCTGCCGAGGGCAATGTGGACGAAGAGACGCCGGTGACGCCGGCCGCGAACCTGGGCTCGATGATCGCGGCTGAAGCGCAGTGCCTGCGCTTCAGCGATGCCGGGCGTACGGGAGTCATCTTGCGGCTCGGGCTGTTGTGGGGGCCGGGCACCGGAGCAGACGCGCCCGTGGATCGCTACGGCGCGACGCTGCAGATCGCGGACGCCGGCCGGGCGCTGGCGATGGCGCTGACGGTGGCGTCCGGGGTCTACAACGTCGTGGCCGACGGCGGGCGGGTCTCTAACGCGCGCTTCAAGGCCGCGACGGGCTGGCGCCCGGCTTACTAACTAACCGGAACGCCACCGGCTCACCGACGGCACTCCGGCCAAAGACGTCGCGCTGGTCACCGCCTTGACGATGGCTCTCTCGACAGC
>DATDOP010000172.1:0-13945 GCA_035293185.1 Dehalococcoidia bacterium
GGCGTTGGTGGCGACCTGAAGGTCGCCGCTACATCTGCGGCTAGGCCGTGGTGGCCGCCGCGTGGGGACTATGGTCCGCGGTGGAGAGCATGATCTCGCCGAAGGCGGCTGATTGCTCTGCGACCAGGTCTTCGGTCTTGAGCAGGTCGAGGATGGCGAGGAAGGTGATGATCGCCTCGAAGCGCGACTTGCACTCGGCGAGGATGCGGGTGAAGGGCACGCTGCCGACGCGGCGCACGGTCGCCAGCAGGTTGACGCGGCGCTCGGCGATGTTGAGCACCTGGCGCTGCAGCCGCTCCGGCTCCGGGACGGCGGGCAGGCGCTCCAGCGCTTTGGCCAGCGCGGCGAGCAGCTTCTTCATCGTCACCTGCTCCAGGCCGGTGGGCGCCCAGTCCGGCGGCGGCGCCGCGATGCGGGTGAAGGAGCGGTGGCCGGACTCCTCCAGGTCACGCAGGTAGGAGGCGGCGTTCTTGAAGGTGCGGTACTCCTCGAGCTGCGCGGTGAGGTCGGTGGCGATTTCTTCCGCGGTGAGCTCGTCCTCGGCGATTTGCTCCGCGGTGCGAGGCAGCAGGGCGCGCGACTTGAGGAAGAGCAGCTTGGCGCCGATCGCGACGAAATCGGCGAGGGCGCGCAGGTCGATGAGGCCGATCTCCGAAGCAGGACGCCCCTCCGCCGGCGGTTGCGCCTGGGCGCGGAGCATGGCGATGTACTGGTCAGTGACCTGGATCAGGGACACGGTGGTGATATCGAGGTCTTCGCGCTCAATGAGGTGCAGCAGGAGGTCGAGGGGACCTTCGAAGACCGGCGTCGAGACAGCAAGCATCGTCATAGCGTTACAGCCTTAACGCCGCCACCGGGAGAAGAATAACCGGCGAAGAGGCAAACGGGCAAACGGCTCTGCGTTGAAAATGGGGGACACCCCATACCGCCGCTAAAGGGCCAAGGTCGTGGCGCATAAGGCATAGAGCATAGCGCATAGGGATGGCGCGGCTCAGGCATCTGTGGGGCTGCCGTCGAACGAGATGACCTTGTGCAGGCGTCCCGCGGCGTCGAACTGCATGAAGTCGTCGCCGAAGATGGGGCCGTGGGCGCCGTCATTGAAGAGCGTGCGCCAGCGGACGCGGACGTAGCCGTTGTGGGCGTCCGGCGTGCCGAAGAGCACCTGAGCGCGGGGGAAGGCGCGCAGAAAGGCGTCGATAGAGGCGTTGAAGGGCTCGAGGCCGCGGATCACGCCCTCGGGGCTGGCGAACTCGGCGTCTTGGGCGCAACAACTCTTGAGCAGGATGAGACGCTGGGCGCTGTCAGGTTCGTTCCAGGCCTGCTGGAACCAGCTGACGGCCTCGGCGGCGTCTACCGGTGCGTCAAGCACGATTAGCGCTCGCCGTTGGGGAGGTCGGGGCGCAGGACGGCGGCGCCGCGCAGGTAGACGTGGCAGATCTGGTCCTGAGTCCGCTCCGTGTTGACGTGCAGGAGGATGCGCAGGCACATGCGCAGGCTGCCAGGCACGTCCATCTCCTGCAGGCACTCCAGCGCGACGTTGGTCCAGCCGAAGTGCTGTCGCGCGACGACGGCGGGGAACTCGGCGTTGAGGTCGGAGGTCATGGTGAACCAGGCGCTGGCGACGTCGCCTGGATGGACGTCGTTGGTGCTGATTAGCTCGCCGAGGAGCTCGCGCGTGGCGTCGAGGATGGCTTCGCGAGTGTTGCTCTCGACGGTGATGGCGCCGCGGATGCCCCTAACCTGCACGGTGGCCTCGCGTGTGTGCCGGCGGGGCGTCAGACCTCGCCCCCGCTACCGCGCGCCCCTCTCCGATTTCAGAGAGGGGCTGCGGCCGGCGCGACGTTGGCAGAGTGCGCTGGTGGCGCTGTTCTTGCACGGTCACAGCGAGGAGAAGCTGGCTCATCAAGATTGCGGTGTTCCACTGGCGCTGCGGTGGCCGGAGAGCGTTTCGACGTACTCGCGGACGGCGCTGGCTCTGTCTGCTGGGGCGCGGCTGTTGATCAGGTCCATGGTGGCGCTGCCGATCACCGCCCCGTCCGCGACGCCGGCCAGGGCTGTTATGTGTTCGCGGCGGGATATGCCGAATCCTACCGCCAGGGGTAGGGGCGTGCAACGACGCACGCGGCCGACGAAATCGCGCAGGTCAGGCGGCAGGTCGCTGCGTGCGCCGGTGACGCCGGCGACGCTGACGCAGTAGACGAAGCCGGCGGCTTGCGCCGCGACCAGCTGCAGACGGTGGTCGCTGGAGGTGGGCGCGACGAGAAAGATGAGGTCGATGCCCTCCCTGGCGAAGGCGGCGCGCGTGGCAGCCGCTTCTTCGGGTGGCAGGTCGACGAGGATGATGGCGTCGCCGCCGGCGGCCGCGGCGTCGCGGGCGAAACGCTCGACGCCGTAGGCGAGCACCGGGTTGAGGTAGCCCATGTAGATGATCGCGACGTCCGGGTGACGCGAGCGCGCGGCGCGGGCGAACTCGATGCAGTCGGACGGGGTCGTGCCGTTGTCCAGGGCTTCGAAGACGCCGCGTTGCACGGTGGTGCCGTCGGCCAGAGGGTCGCTGAAGGGGATCTGCACCTCGATCAAGTCGGCGCCGCCCTCGACCATGGCGTCGAAGATGCCGGGCGTCTCGGCGGTTGAGGGGTAGCCGGGGATGACGTGGGTGACCAGCGCCAGGCGATTCTCAGCCTTCGCCTTCGCGAACGCGGCAGCAACACGGGAGGTCATTGACCTAGGCTAGCGGTCGAGGCGGAAACGGGCAAACCGGATGGAGAGCGGGGCATAGGGCAAAGCCTGATTCACGAGCGAGGTTCGCAGGGTCTAGTATCGCGGCATGAGAGCGCTGGCTCTGGTTGCCGCCGCGTGCCTGACGCTGCTGGCGGTTGCCTGCGGCGACGAGGAGACGTTCGCGCCGACGGCGACGCCTCAGGCGACTGCCACGCCGGGCGTCAGCACGGAGCTGGCGACCGCCGGGCCGGCGACACGTCCCCCAGCCTCACCGACGCCGCCTGTGCGCACGCCGACGCCGTTTCCGCGCGTGGACGGGACGATCCCGGCGCAGGGAGCGGGCGGCACCGCCCTGGTGACAATCAAGGCGAACCCGGACCCGGCGGGCAAGATCGCGCTCCTTAAAGCCGTGCGCAGCGGCGCTCACCCGGAGCAGAACGGCTGGGATCGCATCGTGTTTGAGTTTCAGGACGTAAGGCCGGCGGGCAAAGTCGAGTACGTGACGAAGGACGTGCAGTGCGGCTCCGGCGCCGACGTCAAGGTTCCGGGCTCAGCGATGCTCAAGGTAACGTTCACCGGCGCGCAGGCGCATGACAACGCCGGCAAGGTGACAATCGGACCGCCGTTTGTGAACAAGTCGACGGTCGTGGGTCCCGGCAACTCGATCATGGGCGGCGAAATCAGCTGCGATTTCGAGGGCGTGTTCAGCGTCGCGCTGGGCATCGACGGCAAGCAGGCGTTCAACGTGCGCTTCCTGGACAGCCCGACGCGCGTGGTCATCGACGTGAAGTGGTGAGAAGCTGCCAGCAGCCGGTGCGCTATACTCAATGCAGCAGATGAGGCGGCTTACGAGCCGCCTTTTTGCCCCGCATCGGACAGGCGAACACAGGCATGAACAACAACGCTCCCATCCTCGATAGCCTGCAGCGCCCGCTGCACGACCTGCGCATCTCGGTCACCGACCGCTGTACCTTCCGCTGCACGTACTGCATGCCGAAGGAGGTCTTTGGCCGCGACTTTGTGTTCCTATCGCGCGCGGAGCTGCTGAACTTCGAGGAGATCACGCGGCTGGCGCGCATCTTCGTCAGGCTGGGCGTGAAGAAGATCCGCCTCACGGGCGGCGAACCGATGCTGCGCCGCGACTTCGAGGGCCTGGTGGCGATGCTGGCGGCGATCGACGGGCTGGAAGACATCGCGATGACGACCAACGGCTCGTTGTTGACACCCGAGCGCGCCGTTGCGCTGAAGCAGGCGGGCCTGAACCGCGTCACGGTCAGCCTGGACTCGCTGGACGACGAGACCTTCAAGTCGATGAATGACGTCGGTTTCCCGGTGGCGAAGGTGCTGGAAGCGATTGATAACGCTACGAACGCGGGGCTGGCGCCGGTGAAGATCGACATGGTGGTCAAGCGCGGCGTGAACGAGAACCACATCATCGACATGGCGCGCCACTTCCGCGGCAGCGGCCAGATCCTGCGCTTCATCGAGTACATGGACGTTGGCACCACCAACGGTTGGCAGATGGCAGACGTGGTGACGGCGAAGGAGATTCGGGAGACGCTGAACCGCGAGTGGCCGCTGGAGCCCGTGCAGCCGAACTACTTCGGTGAGGTCGCGGAGCGCTACCGCTACGTAGATGGTGCCGGTGAAGTGGGGATCATCGCCTCGGTGACACTGCCGTTCTGCGGCGCCTGCACGCGGGCGCGCCTCTCCGCCGACGGCGAGCTGTACACCTGCCTGTTCGGCGTCAAGGGCCACGACCTGCGCACGCTGTTGCGCGACGACAGCGCTGACGAGCAGATCGAGTCCGCCGTGCGCCGCATCTGGGGCGTGCGTGACGACCGCTACTCGGAGATTCGCAGCGAGGACACGATCGGCCTGCGCAAGGTCGAGATGTCGAAAATCGGCGGCTAAGCGACCTCCAGCGGCATACCTCGATATCCTGGATCTGCAAGATTCGTATTCGCAGGCTGACACCCTCGCTATACTCTCGCGTGGGTATCTAGGCAGGAGGCCTCAGTGCAATACGCGATAACCATCTTCCCTACGGAGTACACCGCGCCGCCGGATGAGATCGCGCGGCGGGTGGAGGAGCGGGGCTTCGAATCGATCTGGTTCCCTGAGCACACGCACATCCCGGCCGCCCGCAAGACGCCGTGGCCGGGCGGGCCCGAGCTGCCGCGCGAGTACTACCACACGCTCGATCCGTTTGTGGCGTGCACGGCGGCGGCGCTGGCGACGCGTGAGCTGAAGGTGGCGACCGGGATCTGCCTGGTCATCCAGCACCACCCGATCACCCTGGCGAAGCTGGTCTCAAGCGTGGACCGTGTTTCCAACGGGCGCTTCATCTTCGGCATCGGCGGCGGCTGGAACAAAGAAGAGGTGGAGCACCACGGCACGGCGTTCAAGACCCGGTTCCGTCTGCTGCGCGAGCGCGTGCTGGCGATGAAGGCGCTGTGGACGCAGGAGAAGGCGCAGTTTCACGGTAACTTCGTCGACTTTGAGGAGTCGGTGATGAACCCGAAGCCGGTGCAGCAACCACACCCGCCGATCATCATGGGCGGCGACGGCGCGACGACGTTCGACCGGATCATCGAGTTTTGCGATGGCTGGATGCCGATCACGCGCGGCGTCAGCGTGCCGCCGGACCTGGCCGGGAAGATCACCGAGTTGCGTCGCCGTTTCGAGGGCGTGGGACGCGACCCGGACAAGCTGTCGATCAGTCTGTTCGGCTGCCCGCCGACCCGTGAAGGCGTGGACGATGCCGAGCGCGCGGGCGTGGGGAGGGTGGTCTTCGGCGTGCGGCCGGACGAGCCGGCAGAGCTGTGGAAGACGCTGGACGAGCGCGCCAAGCTGGTGCGTTGACCGTCGCTTCAGCCAAGGCAAGCATTCTGCCGATACTCGTTCAGCGCTCTGTGGGCGCGTACTTATCCGCGAGGTGAAGAGTGGCCGAGTTCGTCAGGGTTGGGGCGCTGAGTGAGTTTACGCCGGGGTCGGTCAAGGCGGCTGAGGTGGACGGTACGCGAATCGTCATCGCCAACTCCGGCGGCAAGCTGCATGCGCTGAGCAACGCCTGTCCTCATGTAGGCCTGTCGATGTCAGGCGGTTACCTGCACGATGGCGCCATCGTCTGCCCGTTCCACGGCTCCTTCTTCAAGCTCGACGACGGTGAGCCGATCGGCGGGCCCGCCAGCGACGCTCTGGACACGTACGAGGTGCGTATCGAGGGCGAGGACGTGCTGGTCGCGAAGCAACAAATGCGCTGATTGAGGAGCGGACGGCGCGCGCCGGTCCCGCAAACGAGGGGGCCGCAGGCGAGATTCGCTGGGTTTCCCTACGTATCCAGTTCCCCTGGATTGCGCCGATAAGACTGTGAAGCCATGTAAGGCGGCGCGTGCCGCCGTACAGGCGTGTCGCATCGCGCAGAAGAAGGAACATACGCCATGGAGATTCGAAAGCTGATTAACGCAAGGTGGTTTGCGACTGCGTTTGCCGTGTTGTCCCTCACGCTTGCTGCCTGCAGCGGCGACAAGGACACGGCTAGCAACGGCACCAGCCCTGCACCCGCGGATCAGCAGGTGCTGCGCCTGCGCCTGCAGGGTGAACCAAAGACTATCGACCCGCACTTGAGCAACCAGACGACGGAGACGACGATCACGCGACCGCTGTTCGCCGGGCTGTTCACCTACAACGAGAAGTTGGACGTGGTGCCGAACCTGGCCAAAGAGATGCCGACTGTCGCTAACGGCGGTATTTCGCCGGACGGGACCACCTACACAGTGAAGCTCAAGGAAGGCGCGAAGTGGAGCGACGGCAAGGCGCTCACGGCGCAGGACTTCGTCTACAGCATGCAGCGGGCGATGGACCCCCAGCTGGCCGGCCCATACGCTTCCTTCTTCTACAGCATCGCCGGCGCGGGCCCCTACAACACGGCGCTCGGTACGCCGGAACAGCCCAAGGCCCCCAGCGCCGCGGAGCTTGCCTCGCTGCGTGGCGGCCTCGGCGTTAGCGCCAAGGACGCCGGCACGGTGGTGTACAAGCTGACTCAACCCAACCCCAGCTTCCTCAACCTGCTGGCGCTGTGGACGGCGTTCCCGGTGCGCCAGGACGTGGTCGAGAAAAACGGCGCGAAGTGGACCGAGGCGGAGACGCACGTTGGCAACGGGCCGTTCGTGCTCTCAGAGTGGCGCCACGACGAGAAGATGGTGCTGACACCGAACCCGAACTGGATCGGCGAGAAGCCCAAGCTACAGCGTATCGAGATCAACTTCATCGCTGATGACTTCGCCGCTTACCAGGCCTACCAGGCCGGCGAGCTCGACGTGGTCACGGTGCCCCCGGCCGCGATCAAGGAAGTGACCCAGGCTGGTCACCCCTACAACGACCAGTTGACCGTCGAGCCCGACCTGGCGACGGGCGCGCTGTTCTTGAACAACAAGGTCGCGCCCCTCGACAACGAGAAGGTGCGCCAGGCTTTCGGCACGGCGATTGACCGCAAAGCGTTCACTGACGGCCTGCTGCAGGGCGGCGGTGTGCCGACTACGAGCTGGATCCCGCCGGGCATGCCTGGCTACAACGAGAAGCTGGGATCGCAGTACAACTTCGACGCCGCGAAGGCCAAGGACCTGCTCAAGCAGGCCGGCTACGCCGACGGCAAGGGCCTGCCCAAGGTCACGTTTATCATGGTGAACTCGGACACCAACAAGCTGACGGGTCAGTTCATCCAGGCGCAGCTGAAGCAGAACCTGGGCGTGGACGTGGAGTTCGAGTACGTGGAAGGCCGCGAATACGGCCGCCGCTTCACAACGGGCGACTACGTAGCGACAATCCAGGGCTTCTCAGCTGACTGGCCGTACCCGGACAACTGGCTGCCGGACATGTTCACGACGGGCGCAGGCAACAACCTCGTCGGGTTCAGTAATGCCACCTTCGACGACCTGATGGGCAAGGCCGCGGCTGAGACCGACAACGCCAAGCGCCTGAAGCTGTACGACGACGCGCAGAAACTGATGCTGGACCGCGCGGGCATCGTGCCGCTCTACAACCGGGTGACCTACGTGCTGACGAAGCCCTGGGTGAAGAACCTCACGATCACGGGCCTGGACGGCTACATCAAGGGAGACCTGTACTTCGATAAGGCGTTCATCGCCGGTAAGTAAGGGACCTGTGTTGAAGGGGGCCGCATGAAGCGACCCCCTCCCACTTCACGAGCATGGCTGCTTACACGATCAAACGACTCCTCTGGCTGGGACTGACCCTGGTCTTCATTTCGCTCGTGACGTTTGTGCTGATGCACTCCGTCAAAGGCGGACCGTGGGACGAGGAGGGTCGCAGCGTCCCGCCGAGCCAGATCGAGAACCTCAACCGCAAGTACGGCCTGGACCAGCCATTGTGGCGCCAGTACACGACCTTCCTGCAGAACACGGTCCAGGGCGACCTGGGCCTTTCGTTCCAGCGCCAGGACCGGCCCGTTACCGAGATCATCCTGGCGGGGTTCAAGGTCACGGCCGTGCTGGGGCTGCTGGCGTTCGCGCTGGCCGCTACCGGCGGGGTGACGCT
Source organism: Dehalococcoidia bacterium (assembly GCA_035293185.1). Lineage (GTDB taxonomy): Bacteria > Chloroflexota > Dehalococcoidia > DSTF01 > WHTK01 > WHTK01. The sequence continues at coordinate 8,281 of DATDOP010000172.1, forward strand.
GGGCGTCTACTCCGCGCTGCATCGCAATCGACTGCCGGATTACGGGAGCGTCTTCGTCGCGACGCTGGGCGCGGCCGTGCCGGCGTTCGTCATCGGCATCCTGCTGAAATCGGTGTTTGCGGTTGAGCTGGGCTGGTTCGCGACGTTCGGTTGGGACACGCGAGACGGCTTCATCCCGGGGTGGCTGCCGCGCTGGGACCAGCTGGTGCTGCCGGTGGTAACCCTGGCGGCGCTGCCCGCGGCGTACATCGCCAGGATCACGCGCGCCAGCCTGCTGGACGTATTGCAGCAGGACTACATGCGCACTGCGCGCGCCAAGGGCCTCGGCGCCGGGACGGTGTTATTTCGCCATGGCATGCGCAACGCGGCGATACCGATCCTCACGGTCAGCGGGCCGATCCTGGCGGCGCTGGTCACCGGTTCGTTCATCGTTGAGCAGGTCTTTGAGGTGCCGGGTGTGGGCCGCGCTTTCGTGGACAGCGTCAGCGACCGCGACTACGGCATGATCATGGGCACAACGCTGTTCTATGCCTTCGTGATCGTGCTGGCGAACCTCGTCGTTGACATCTCCTACGCTTTCGTCGACCCGCGGGTGCGCCTGAAGTGAGACAAACCGCGGCCTCGACGCCGGAGCTGAGCCTGGTGACCAACGACGTCGCGGCCTCGGCGCGCGGTTACTGGTCGCGCGCCTGGAGCCGGCTGCTGCGCAACCGCGTGGCGGTCGCCGGTCTGGTGGTGATCGCCGTGGTCGCGCTGATCGCGCTAGCGGCGCCGCTGATCGCGCCGGCTGACCCGTCTGCGCAGGACGTGCTGAATTCGCGGCAGGGGCCGAGCATGGAGCACCTGGCCGGAACCGATAGCCTGGGCCGCGACCTGCTGAGCCGGTTGATCTACGGCGCGCGGGTCTCGCTGAGCGTGGGCGTGTTCGCGCAGGCGGTCATCCTGGGCATCGGCCTGCCGTTGGGGCTGATCGCCGGCTACCGCGGCGGCTGGGCGGACAACGCGATCATGCGCTTCACGGACCTGGTCTTCGCGTTTCCGGACCTGCTGCTGATCATCCTGCTGCGCGCCGTGCTGGGCGGCAATATCTTCACACTGTTTCTAATCATCGGCTTCGTCAGCTGGGTGAACCTGGCGCGGCTGGTACGCGGCCAGGTGTTGTCACTGCGCGAGCGCGAGTTCGTGGAGGCGGCGCGCTCCCTGGGCGCCAGCGATCGCGAGATCATGACGCGCCACCTGCTGCCGAACCTGACGGGGCCGCTGGTGGTCATGCTGGCGATGGGCGTCCCGCGCGCGATCTTCATCGAAGCGGCGTTGAGCTTCATCGGCTTCGGCGTGGACCCGACGACGCCGACCTGGGGCGCGATGGTGCAGGAGGGTCAGAGCGCGATCGGCAGCGCGTCGCACCTGGTGCTCTTCCCCTCGGCGGCGATTGCGCTGGTGACGCTGGCGTTCACGTTCCTGGGCGACGGCCTGCGGGACGCGCTGGACCCGCACGTGGAGGACGGCACGCGGCCGAGCGAGGCGGCGGAGACTAGACGCCAGACGCGCCGCGACGGCGAGACACGTGACCTGCCGCGGGCTGCGTAGGGCCGGAATGCAGACTTCAGTGAGGGACTTCAAGCAGGGAGTTGTGGAGCTGGGCCGGGTGCTCTATCTCACCCTGGCCGGACTCGAAGGGTTCCTCTTCCTGGGCACGGGCTTCCTGAGCATCCTGCTGGGCCTGCATCTAATGCCTTCCGACCCCGGAGCGGATGGCAGACCGCCAGACTATGGTCCCTGGCACGCGACGCCGGAGGACATAGCGCTGGGCATAGGCTTCTGCGTACTCGGCCTGCCGGCCACTCTGGGCCTCCTGGCGATCCTCAATGCGGGCTTTCCCGCGCGCCGGCAGGTCATTGCCGGTTCAGGACTCGGGATGGTTGCCCTGGCCGGGTTTTCGGTGATCTGGGTCGTGAAAGGCTGGTCGGTCTAACCCGCCCGTCCGCGAGCTTTCGATTTCATACATTTCTGCCGAGTCTGCTTCAGACTGGGGCAGCGCTCGCCGATAACGTACACAGACCCCCGCCGGAAACTCAGTACTTTCCCTCGCGTCAGGCAATGCCGTTCAGTCGGGGAGGCGTTTGCTATGAATTCATGGAGCAACGAAGAGTTGGCGAGACTGTTGCGTCCGCAGCAGCCAGTCGTGACGACCGAGGCCCTGAGGCCGCCGAGACAGAGCGTCGCGACGGTGCCGGCGCGAGGGCCGAGTGCGCCCACGAATCCGGAGCCGCAACCGCCCTCGAGCGCGCCGCCCGCGTTGCATTCCGTGCCCGCGGGTCCCGGCTCCGCCAACACCGGCAAGGCGCCGGGCACGTTGTCCCAGCAGGAGATCGACTCGCTGATGCGGGCGCTGAACCGGGGGACGGAGGTGCGTCTGCGCCGCCAGGCGACGACTCAGGAGCTGCAGCGCCTGGTCGCCGCGATCAACGCCGCGCGGCGCCTAGAGTTGCTGGCCGTGGAGGCGATGTTCGGTGGCGCGAGCATCTACTGGAGCGGCAGCGACTGGGTCTTCGAACGGGCGCCGCGGGAGCAGCGCGCGGCATAGCGGTCGCCGGCGCATCCAGTCCGGATACGGGCCGGCCGAACCAGCCAGCGGCGTATTTTCCGCCGCGCTTGGGGAATTTGCCAACCCCTTCGCAATCAATCGACAAAGTATTGATCATTTGCGGTAGTATCTATCATCTGTTGAGTTAGACAGCGAAGGGAGACGACCGCAATGCCTGGATCCTACTGGGAAGGTGCTCTTAGGAAGCGCGTTAGTCGCAGGAGGGCCCTGGCTGCGACCGGCGCAACGGCCGCCGCTGCAGCTTTCCTCGCTGCCTGCGGTGGCGATGACGAAGGTGGTGATGGCGGCGGCGGCGGCGGCGAGAGTGGTCTCGTGACGAAGGGGGCGGACACACTCAAGGCGGCGAAGACCGGCGGCACGCTCAAGGAATACACGAACTCCGAGCCGGCGAACCTCGACGCGATGCAGCCGCTTGCTTCGCTGAACTTCCAGGCTCGCAACGTGTATGGGACGCTCCTGAAGGAGGAACCGGGTTACAAAGGCCCGTCCCAAAGCAAGATCGTCGGCGATCTGGCGCAGTCCTGGGAATTCTCCCCGGACCACCTGACGCTGACGATGAAGCTACGCCCGGGAGTCAAGTTCCACAACAAGCCGCCGGTGAACGGCCGAGTTGTCGACGTAAACGACGTGCTGTTCAGCTGGAAGCGCTACAAGGAGCTCGGCGCGCTGCGGGCGAACATCTCGAATGAGGTCAACCCCGACGCGCCGGTCCTGTCGATGACAGCGCCCGACAACTCGACGATTGTCGTGAAGCTGAAGGAGCCTCTCGCCTTCGTCCACAAGTACTTTGCTTCCTACGGGAGCTTCACGGGCAACCTCATGATGTACCCGAAGGAAGCCGAGAGCGGCTTCGACGTCAGGAACGACATGATCGGCCACGGTCCCTGGTTCCTGGCCGAGAAGAAAGTGTCGATCGGTTACACGTTCAAGCGGAACCCGGACTACTACGAGAAGGACTACGTCTTTGCGGATCAGCTGGACATGCCGATCATCATCGAGCACGCCCAGCGGCTGGCTCAGCTCAAGGCCGGCAACATCCACTTCCTGGACATGCGTCAGAACGCTGAAGACGTTGTGGCCACCAGGAATGAACAACCAAAGCTGTTGATTTACACTCAGGACTTCACGCCCAGGACGGAAGTCGTCACGTTCGGCATGGCCGGCGACTCACCGTTCAAAGACGAACGCGTGAGGCAGGCTGTCTCCATGGCGCTCGACCGCGACACGATGAACGATGCCTTCTTCAACATCTCGAGGTTCGAGGCCGACGGCCTACCGATAGAGTCGCGCTGGAATTCGGCGATCCAGGCCGAGTGGCAGCCCAGCGGCTACTGGCTGGACCCCAAGGGGAAGGACTTTGGCGAGAACGCGAAATACTACCAGTTCAACGTCGCGGAAGCCAAGAAGCTGCTGGCCGCGGCCAACTTCCCGAACGGCTTCGCCACCACGATGCGTTATCCGGCATCGCTGCAGTACAACCTCGCTCGTTACGGTGAGCCGTGGGCGGGCCAGCTTCAGTCCATCCTGAAGGTGAACCTGGACGCCAAGACGGACTACACCAAGGACTACATCCCCAACATACGTGACGCCAACGGGCAGTTCGAAGGGCTGGGAATGCACTCGGTCACGGGCACGACGCCACAGCGCATCTCACCCGAGAGCGACCTGGCGGCGCAGTTCTGGCCGAAAGGCGGCGTGACCTTCCACGGCTTCGGTGCGAACAAGGGAGGCGACCCGGCGCTGAACACGATCATCGAAAAGGCGCGTCTGGAATTCGATGACAACGCGCGTAAGAAGCTGGTCCTGGAAGCGCAACGCTATCTGGGCAAGGCACAGTGGGCGCTCAGCCAGCCCGGTGGAGCAAACACCTTCAACCTGGCGTGGCCGGCCGTTGGCAACTACTTTGCCTGGTCGAACCACACGTGGGGTCCGGCGTACGCGTGGACTTACCGGATGTGGCTGGACCAGACCAAGGCGCCGTTCGTCTAAAGACGGCAGGTCAGAATCTCAGAGGCCGTCTCGCGAGAGGCGGCCTCGTCGTATCTAGGCCAGGCGCTGAGACTCGGGGTGCGAGCGGGCCCAGATCGCCATCATCGTCAGACCGGCGAGGACGCTGCTGATCACGCCCGCGGACGGGCCGATGGCCTGGGCAACGCCGCCGAGGAGCAGCATCGCGAAGGGCAGCGCGCCGATTGCCATGCTGAGGAGGCCCAGCGCGCGGCCGCGCATCGCGTCGTCGGCGGTGATCATGACGAGGGCGCTCTGCATGGTCGCGAAACCGGAGGTGCCCAGGCCGGCCAGCACCAGCGCACCCAGGGCGAGTGGGTACCAGTCGGCTGCCGCGAAGACGCAGAGGAAGATCAGCGCGAAGATTGAGCCAAAGACGTAGGCCTGGCCGCGCCGGATGCCGAGGCCGCGCGCGATGAGAATGGTGCCGAGCATGGAGCCCAGGGCGGGAGCGCCGGCCAGGACGCCGGTCCAGAAGGCGTTGACCTCCAGGCGGTCGGCGAAGACGGGGACCATGGGCGTGAAGGGGAAGTAGAAGGTGTTCATGATGATCGTCACGCCGAGGATGCTGATGAACGTGCGGTTGCCGCGCAGATAGCCAAACATCGCCTTGATGTCGCGAGCGACGTCCGGTTTCGCGCTGCTCACTTCCCGGGCACGCACGGCGGCGGCCGGCACGCCGAGCAGGACGACCAACGAAAGAACGTAGAAGCAGGCCACGAGTACAAACGCCTGGCCGATGCCGAGCAGGGCGATGATCGTGCCGGCGGTGAGCCCGCCCATGAGCGTGCCGCTGGTCATGGCCAGGGACTCCAGCGCGAGAGCGTTAGTGATGTTCTCCGCGCCGACGAGGTCGTAGACCAGGGCACGGCGGCTGGTCATGTCGACTACCATGCTGACGCCGATGCAGAGCATGAACGGGTAGACCATCCAGACGCGCACGGCGTCGCCGACGTTGACCGCCGCCATGACGATCGAGACGGGGACGAGCAGGCAAAGCAGGCTGAGCAACGTGCGGCGGCGATCGAGGCGGTCGGAGACGACGCCGCT
>DATDOP010000173.1:0-2507 GCA_035293185.1 Dehalococcoidia bacterium
CTGTTCAACGCGCTCGCCGTGGTCATGGCGGCGCTTCTCATCCCGCTCGGACTGGTGTTGAGTGTCATCGCCGCGCTGCCGAAGAAGCCGCTTTGGACGCCGCTGATGGCCAGCTGGCATGAAGGCGTCCTGGCGCGAGTCGGCAAGATCCAGCCCATGGTCGTGGAGACGGCGATTATTCTGCTCATCCCGGTGTTTGTCCTGGTCCTGCTCGCGCTGTGGCTCATCCAGACGATCGTGCCCAGGGCCGCCCTGAGCTCACCGTTGAAGGAGATTCACGCCGCGCTGGTGAACATCGCGACGAATCAGTTCGGCGACATGTGGTGCTATCTCTACCAGCCCTGGGAGGCCTCCAGGATCACGACTCGTTTCCGGGAGGCCTTCGCCCAGGAGGTGACCGAGGCCTGCCGGAGGCCGGGAGGGGTTGAGTCCGTCATCGTCATCGCCCATTCGATGGGCACCGTCGTGGCGTACGAGGCGCTGACCGGGGATGCGCTGAAGCCGCTGATCCAGGAGCGTTTCGGCAAAGACGGCGCCAAGCTGCTGTTCGCGTCTGTGGGCAGCGCGCTAAACCTGGCCTGGGACACCGCACCCAGCAGCGAACGCTTTCGTTTGGAGCGGCGGCTGCCATCCGAGGCCGCCTGGCTGAACGTCTGGAGTGAGTATGACCCCGTGGCAGGCGAACCGTTGCGTTTGCCCGCCGGCGCCTGGCGCAGCCGGGTTGCCCGGACGCAGGCCGCCGCGGGCTTGCATGCGCCTCTGCAGCAACGCGGCGTGGTCAACCAGATGGATATCTTCTCCGACCACTCCGCCTATTGGAACAACACGGAAGAGGTGCTGGCGCCTCTGCTGGACAGGCTGACGAACTACGCCTTCTCCGATTCGTTGAGGCTCAACGTCCCGGCGCGACGGATCCGGGTCAGGGTCCTGGCGGGCTTCAAGGCCGCCGCCTGGCTGCTGGCGTTGGCGGCCTTTGGTTTCGCCGCGCTCCTGCCACGTCAGCTGGATCACGTGGGTGATTTCATCGTGGACCAGCTGCGCAAGGTGACCCCCCAGAAGATCGCGGAGCAGGCCGATTCTGCCTGGGCGACACTCGTGGACATCGTCCCGGAGGCGCTGCTGGAGGCGGTGCTGCTATCGGCACTCGTGGCCTTCCTGTATTCGTCGCTGGTCAAGTTGGTGTGGAACAACTGGGATCGGCACAGGAAGTATGACCCTGCCCCGCCCGCGCTCGGAAGCGCCGGCGGGCTTGCGACTGGTCCGCCTTGAGTCCGCCGACACCCGGCCTTCCCGCCGTCGAATGGCGCCTGGGCTTGTGGAAGCGGACGCTTGAGCCGGATGAAGCCGCCATCCGGCGTGGGTTAGGCCTCGCGGAAGCGCTGACCCACGCCCTTGGCTTCCGGCGCCGCGTTGTCGTGATCCTCCGCGACTCGGAACGGTGGGCAGTCGTTCCTTACAAGACCGCGCCGCCCTTCCTGTTCGGACTACAGAGCCTCGCCCTCCGCAACCTGACGACTGACTGCCTCGTCGTGGACGCGCGCGGCCAGCTCGCGTATTCGCGGCCGGGTGAGCAGGCGAGACCGTCAGCGCTGGGGTTCGCGGTCTCCGACCTGGGGCTGGACGCGTCCCGCAAATCGCTGCTGACGGCGGCCAACTTCGTCAACCTGGAGCGCGTGGTGCAAGGACGGCCCGGGCTGCCGATCGCGCAGGCCGAACGGCAGAAGAACCACGGAGGCAACGAGACCTGGCGCCCGGTGCTCGCCTTCCGGCCGAACGAGGACATCGAACAGCTCACCGACGTCATGACGTTCCTGCACGAGTCGAAAGCAGCGATGGTGAAGGCAGGGGGCTCGCGGCATTCCTGGTCTCGCGCCGCCGCTTCGAGCCAGGTGTACATCCACCCGGAAGGGATGAGCTTCGTCAATCCTGCCGCCGAAGACAGACGAGAGTCGCAGGTCATCCGCAGTGACTTCGGCGTGCCGATCGCGGACTGTTTCGTCGTCGGCAGCGGGACGCGCATTCGGGAGGTCAACGACGCGCTGTGGCGCCAGGGGAAGGCGTTGGCGGTCCTGGGTGGTTACGACGGCCAGACATTGGCCGGAGTCGTACAGACGGCCACCCACGGCTCTGTGCTCAGGCTGGGGCCGATTTGCAGCGTCGTGAAGGCGATCAACCTCGTCGACGGTCAAGGCAAGAAGTGCCGCATTGAGCCGGCAGCCGGTCCGTCGGCGCCCGCTGCCTTCGCGGAGCACTTCCCCGGCTGGAGCCTGCGGCAGGACGACGATCTGTTCAACGCGGCGCTGGTGTCGGTGGGGATGTTTGGCGTCGTGCACTCCTACCTGATCGGCGCACGCGATGCCTTCTACCTGTGTGAGAAGCGCACCCGGATGACGCTCACCGCAATGCGAGAGCTTCTACGCGACCGCAACATCTACCGCCTGATGGACGTTGAGCTACCTCCTGACGTGGGAGCCGACGACGGCCGGCGCCTGACGGGTCATGAACCG
>DATDOP010000174.1:0-3171 GCA_035293185.1 Dehalococcoidia bacterium
GGCGGCGGCCATGTCGGTGGTGCGGTTGCCCATGGCGGTGGTGTTGAGCAGCTTGAGGTTGGGCAGTCGCTGCAGCAGGCTGCGGGGCATGGCGGTGCGTTCGCGCATCATGCAGATCACGTCGAAGGGCAGGAGGGCGGCAGCGCGCTGGGCCTCGTCCTCGGGCAGGGCGTCGTGGAAGACGGTGATTTCGGCGTCGGGCGGCAGGATTGTCCAGTCTGCGCTCTTGAGGGCGACGTCCTGGTAGTCGTTGAGGATGGCGATCCGGGTCACGTGTGGCTCCTGATACTAGATACGGGGGACGCGACTCAAGACGGTGCGCCGCACCCTCACCCTAACCCTCTCCCTCCCGAGGGAGAGGGGATTGAGGAAGGGGATGCCTGAAGCATAAGCGCTGCGGGGTCGTAAGATGCCGGACGTAGGAAGGACGAAGGCGATGAGCGACGAAGAAGACGAGCTGCGGGCGATCGAGCGGGAGCGCCTGGCGGCGTTTGTGGCGAAGGACATCGAGACGCTGAACCGGCTGCACGCCGACGACTACGAGCTGATCAATCCCGGCGGACGGGAGGTTTCGAAGCGGGAGTACATCGGCGGCATCGAAGGCGGGATGATCGACTACAAGCTGTGGGAGGCGGATTCGCCGATCCGGGTGCGTCTGCACGGCGACGTGGCGGCGATCCGCTACCGGGCGTTAATCGAGATTGCGGTGCAGGGTGAGCTGCAGCCGCGCCAGGTCTTGTGGCACACCGACATTTACGAGAGGCGCGATGGGCGCTGGCAGGCGGTGTGGTCGCAGGCGACGCGGGCTACGTCTTAAAGCAGAAGCGCCGCTTCGTGTCCGATAATTAAAGCATGTGGAGAGTTGGTGGACTGCTAGTCGTCCTCTGTGTGCTGTTAACGGGCTGTGCCAAGGAACAGCCGCGGCCGACGCCTACTTTGATTCCGGTCACTCCCAGCGTTACTCCGAAGCCGGCAGTACGCCCCCCTCCGACGCGCGTACCTACCAGCGTGCCTGCGACGCGCGTGCCTGTGTACGGGCCGCCGCTGACCGCGGCGCCGCAGGTGTTCTGGGAGCCGGCAGAGTTGCCGGTTTTCACCGGGGAGGAGCATGAGTCCCCCTGGGACTTCGCCACGAACGATGAGCCAATCTGGCGGCTCTACGAGGCCGGTCAGAAGGGCGGACCACGCCTGATCTATGAGACCCCTCGCTGGCCCGGTGAGCTTGCGTGGACACCCGGCGAAGCGAGCATTCGCATGAAGGTAGGCAGCAAAGCCGCGAGCTCAAGTCCGGGGGGTTACGGACTCCAGGGCATCGTCGAGGTGACCCGGGATGGCACGGAGACAGTCATAGCGCCTCTCGTACAGGCCAGGGCCTATGACGTGGGTCCGGCGTCGCCCGATGGCCGGAGGCCGTTCGTCCAGTTCAGGCCTAACGAGGATGGCCCCATCTACGTCGAACGCGCATCTGGCGAGGTGGTCAGGCTTAGCGGGCTGGGAGACAACACCAGCTTTGTGGACTGGACTCCCGACGGCGAAGCGCTCGTGCTCCGCGTCAGGCAGGACGTCGACGACCAGGCCTTCAGGTTCGAAGTTGAGAGTGGTCTCTACATCGTGCCTCTGCGGGACGGTGTGGCGACGCTCATGGCCAAAGCGGTCAGCGCATGGGGTGAGTGGTCGCCCGACGGTACGAAACTGCCGCTCCTCGCTGATGGTCAGGTGTTGATCTTCGATCGCGGCACCGGGAGTGCAGTTCACATAACCAGTGACAGTGGCGGCAGGTTCACGTGGAGCTTGGACGGGACACTTCTCGCATCACAGGCCGACCTCCTGAATCCGACAACCGGCGAACGCCTCGGGCGCCTGATAACGCCAGGGAATGAAGTGTCTACTCGAATATCGGGCGATGGTCGCTACTTTCTCGCCAGCGAAGATCCGCGCGTTGGCGTAGCGCCGGACGAACTCTGTCCGCGGACGTCCCCGTCCACCCTGAGAAACCGTACTCACGTCTATGACACTCAAAGCGGTGCGACCGAGGTCGTGCTCGACTGTGATAGCGGGTTCTTTCTCGTCGGCGAGGAGCTCACGACTGACGACGGGACGCACCGATTCATCCTTGAGCGCCCCGGCTGCTGGGGCTGCGACGGCGGTAGCAACAATCTGCACCTCCTGACCCTGGAGACCGGAGAGGTCAGCACGCTTACAGAGTCTGGTGGATGGCACGACGCTGTCCCTTCTCCGGATGGGAGGCGGGTTTTTCTGACCGGAGTCGCGCCCAGGGTCGTGGGCAGTGATGGCAGCGTCCTGGAGGAAGTGCAGATTCCGCCAGGAACGGCAGTCCAAAAAGTCCTCTGGGCCGCTGATGGTATGACCTATTACTACCTCCTCGGGCCTGCCTCCAAGACGGTGCTGTAGCGCGCGTCACCCGAAGCCTCTGGTGCGACGTCTTGATCAGAACAGTGCGATGGGGTTGAGGGGCGAGCCGGTGCCGCCGGTGACGACGAGCGGGGCTAGCGTGAGCATGAAGTCGTAGCGTCCTTCTCCCTGGCAGGCGCGGGCGAGGTCGTCGAGGCGGGCGTTGTCGATCAGGCAGACGCCGAAGCTGAAGAGCACGGGGTGGACGCCCCAGTTCAGGGTGTAGCCCGTCGGACGGAAGTCGAGCATGTCCCAGACCAGGACGGCGACGTCGGCGTCGCGGATGAAGGGCAGGCAGGAGGCGTGCAGGCCGGGCCGGCTCCAGGGGTCGGCGCCCCAGGGCCCGGCCTCGCGCTCGTAGGCTTCGCGGCCGCAGTTGACGATCAGCGCGTCGCCGGGCTGGAGCGCCACGCCCTGGGCTTTGGCGGCGGCTGCGAGGTCCCAGCCGTGGACGGGCTTCTCCAGCGTGACGTAGGGTTCGCCGCGCAGCTTCGGGATGTCGAGCAGGACGCCGCGCGTGACGATGCCGTCCGACCAGGCCTGGACGCCGCCCCAGTTCGTGCCGGCGGGCGTGACCTCCGCGGGCTTGCGGCCGTTCCACATGCCGTGCTCGCCCCACATGTGGCAGAGCGCGTCGAGGTGGGTGGTGGAGAGGCCGTGATAGGACGTGCCGTAGTAGTCGGTGGCGCCGCCGCCATCGGGGCCGTCGTTGAAGCGCAGGAAGTGCTGAGCCGGGTTGGGGTTGTTGGCGGCGGGCGT
>DATDOP010000175.1:0-6669 GCA_035293185.1 Dehalococcoidia bacterium
GGCGAGAACAAGGAGCGCTACGACTTTCTTAAAGGTCAGGTCGACGACCTCGAAGGCTCGGAGCAGACGCTGCTCGGCGCGATCGAGGAGCTCGAATCGAACGTGCGCGAGCGGCTCAAGGCGACCTTCGCCGTCGTCGACCGCGAATTCCAGCGTTACTTCGATTCATTCTTCAACGGCGGCAGCGCCCATCTGCAGCTGACCCTGCCGGACGACCACGTCAACAGCGGCATCGAGATCATCGCCCAGCCGCCGGGCAAGCGCGTCAACACGCTGGCGATGCTCTCCGGCGGCGAGCGCGCGCTGACGGCGCTGGCGCTGCTGCTATCGCTGCTCGAAGCTCACCCGTCGCCGATCTGCGTCCTCGATGAGGTGGACGCGGCGCTGGACGAGACCAACGTCGGCCGCTTCGTCGACGCGCTGCGGGAGCTGGAGAAGAAGACGCAGTTCATCATCATCACCCACAACCCGCGCACCATCGAGGCGGCGGACGCGATCTACGGCGTCTCGATGGGCGCCGACAACACGTCGCGCATCCTCTCGCTGCGCCTGGACGACCTGAAGAACTAGCAGAGACGTGCTGCGAGTTGACAGGCTGGCAGGGCGGCTGCCTACGGTGGTAGAATGGACCCTACTGATGGTAGAAGGGTAGAAGTGAGCCTCAACATCAAGAACGAGACCACGCACAGGTTGGCGCGAGAGCTTGCGACACTCACGGGGGAGAACGTCACCGAGGCAGTGACGGTAGCGGTCCGCGAGCGCCTGGAGCGGCTCCGGCGTAAGGACGGGAAGCGGCTCTCGGAGCAGTTGCTCGCGATCGGCAAGGACTGCGCTGCCCACCTGCGGGAACCGTATCGCTCTATCGACCATGCCGAGTTGCTGTACGACGAGCGCGGCCTACCGAAGTGATAATCGATACGTCGGCACTCCTGGCAATCCTGCGCGCTGAGCCGGAAGCCCGGTCATGCGCAGAAGCGATCGAACGGGCGGATGTCTGCAAAATTTCGGCGGGCAACTTTCTCGAAGCCGCGATCGTCATCGACGTGGGCGGCGATCCGGTGGCGAGCCGGCGCCTGAATGAACTGATTGAGGTCGCGAACATCGTCGTAGAACCAGTGACAGACGAACAGGCGCGGATAGGGCGTGAGGCGTACCGCGACTTCGGCAAGGGCAGCGGGCATCCTGCACAACTGAACTTTGGGGATTGTTTCGCGTATGCCCTGGCGAAGGCCTCGGCCGAGCCGCTTCTCTTTATCGGAATGGACTTCGGCCGGACAGATTTGAGATCAGCCTCTTAGGATGGCCGTGACGGAAGGTCACTGCCTGCCCTGGCTTCGTCCCTTGCTCCGCTGCCTGCTAAGATCGTGACGCAACGCACTTAATCAGGAGGCGCCCCGCCTTGCCGCTATTTCGCCGCGCCGCGCCCCAGGAGCAAGTCGAGGAGAAGACCGAGGTGGCGCTGGCGCGCACGCGGCGCAGCTGGTTCGGACGCATCGCCGGGATCCTCGACCGCGGCAGCATCGATGAAGACCTGTGGCTGGAGCTGGAGGAGGTGCTGCTGGGCGCCGACGTAGGCGTGCGCACCTCTGAGAAGATCCTCGACGCCGTGCGCAAGCGGGTCGAGGACGAGCACGTGCGCGACGCCGCCGACGTGCGCCAGCTGCTGCAGGACGAGCTGGTCGCGATCCTGGAGGCGGTGCCGCTGAAGGGGCAGCTGTGGGGGGAGAACGTGACGTCGCCGCCGCGCCCAGGCGTGATCCTGGTGGTCGGCGTCAACGGGACGGGCAAGACGACGAGCATTGGCAAGCTGGCGCACCTCTACGTCAAGGAGGGCGAGAGCGTGGTGCTGGCGGCGGGCGATACCTTCCGCGCCGCGGCGATCGAGCAGCTGACGGGCTGGGCGAACCGCACCGGCGCGCAGATCGTGGCGCACAAGGAGGGGTCGGACCCGGGCGCGGTCGCCTTCGATGCGATCGGGGCGGCGCAGAGCCGGGGCGCGGCGGCGGCGATCATCGACACGGCGGGCCGGCTGCACACCAAGTTCAACCTGATGGAGGAGCTGCGCAAGGTGCGGCGCGTGATCGCGCGGCGCGACCCGACGGCGCCGCACGAGGTGCTGCTGGTGCTGGACGCGACGACCGGCCAGAACGCGCTGATCCAGGCCAAGGCCTTCACCGAGGCCGTCGACGTGACTGCGATCGCGCTGACCAAGCTGGACGGCACGTCGAAGGGCGGCATCGTCTTCGCGATCAGCGACGAGCTGGGCCTGCCGGTGCGGTTCGTGGGCACCGGCGAGGGTGAGGACGACCTCAACCCGTTCGACGCGCGCGCTTTCGTCGAAGCCCTGTTCGAGTAGCAGAGTGGCGGGCCGGGCGACGGAGACCTGATGCTCGCTGAGACCTTCGCCTGGTGGCTGGTCCTCGAGGCCGTCGGACTAATCGCGCTCCCTATCGCCCTCGTCCTGTTTCAGCGCCTGCCGGGTGCAGGCATCGCGTTCGCGAAGCCGTTGGGGCTGCTGGTCGGCGGCTACCTGTTCTGGCTGGCGCTGACCGCCCACCTCCTGCCCAACCGGCCGGGAAGCGTCGTCTGGGTGTTCGCGCTGCTTGCCGCGGTCGATTTTCTGCTGCTCAGGCGCAGCTGGCGCGAGACGCTGGCGCTGCTGGAGAGCAAGTCGGGGCTGATCCTGGCGGTCGAGGTCGTGTTCACGCTGGTGTTTTTCGTGGGCTCGCACATCCGCTCGTACATACCGGAGATCGCGGCGACTGAGAAGCCGATGGACTTCATGCTGCTCAACGCCGTCGACCGATCGCGCTACTACCCGCCGGAGGACCCATGGCTGGCCGGCTTCGACGTCAGCTACTACTACTTCGGGTACCTGATCCAGGCGATGGTGGGCAACCTGGCGGCGGTGAAGACGTCGGTGGCGTTCAACCTGGGGCTGACGAGCACGGCGGCGCTGGCCGCGACCGCCGCGTTTGGGCTGGGGCACGACATGGCGTCGCTGATGCGCAAGGTTTCCTTTCGCTCGGCGGTTGGGGTAGGAGTGGCGGCGGCGATCTTTGTGACGCTCCTGGGAAATCTGGAGGGCGCGCTCGAGTTCGGGCGGGCGAATGGCGTGCTTCCCGAGAGCGCCGTCGAGAGAGTCGATATCGCGAACCTCGATGAGGCGCGGGAGAGCGATGCGTGCCTGATTCCCGTCGCCTGCATCAAGTACCCGAATGAAGAATCGAGCTTCTGGTGGTGGTGGCGCGCGACGCGCATCTCACCAGGGACACGATCGATTACGGAGTTTCCGTTTTTCAGCTTCATCCTGGGCGACCTGCATCCGCATGTCATGGCGATACCTTACTTGCTGACCAGCTTCGCGCTGGCGCTGGCTTTGTGGCGCTCGGAGGCGCCAGTCAGCTTCGACACGTGGCGCGGTAGACCGCTCCTCCTCCTGCTTTGCGCTGTCCTCGTCGGGGGCCTGGGATTCCTGAACTCGTGGGATCTGCCGACGGGAGGCTTTCTGATTGCGCTGATGGCATTCCTGCGCAACCTGGCGGGCCGAGACCTCCGGGTCGCCTTGACCGACTCGGTAGGCTTTCTGGCGCCTCTGGGAGGCCTGGCGGTGCTGCTTTACATGCCTTTCTACCTTGGCTTCAGCAACCAGGCCGAGGGCTTGAAAGCTGTCACCGACGGCGCCACGCGGCCGCTGCACGGCTTCCTGTACTGGGCGCCGCTGCTGGCGGTTGCGCTCCCGCTGCCGATAGCGCGGCTATGGTCTGACGCCGCTGCGAGGACGGGGCGCAGATTGAGGCTGGTCTCACTACTGCCGCTCACGCTACTCGTCCTGTGGATGCTGTTGATTGCGGCGAACGGCGGATCTCCAGGCCAGGCAATCTCAGCGCGTGGCTGGAACTGGTTCTCCACGTTGTTCTTCGCCTCGGCGCTCGTCGCGTGCATCCTGGCGCTGTGGCGCAGCGCGGAGAGCGCCGACGAGGACGAGCGTGTATTGACAGCGCCTCTGGCCGCGATGACCGTCGCGCTGCTGCTGATCTTCGGCGTGGAGCTGTTCTTCATCAGTGACGTGTTCGGCACGCGGATCAACAGCGTGTTCAAGCTCTATTACCAGTCCTGGCTGCTGCTGGGGGCCTCGGGCGGCTTCAGTGCCTGGTGGCTGATCGCGCGCTGGCGATTGGCGACGCCTGCGCTACGTCTGCCAAAGGAGGCCGTGCTGGGCGCGATCGGGCTCTGTCTGGCGGCGGCGTTTCTGTACCCGATCGGCGCTACGTTGTCGCGCACGGAGGGGCTGGGGCGCGACGGGCGGACGCTGGACGGCACGCTGTTCACGCGCGCCGAGGACGTCAACGAGTACCTGGCGATCGACTGGCTGCGCCAGCGGGCTCAGCCGGGCGACCGGCTGATTGAGGCGGGGGGCGATTCGTACTCCGAGGGGGCGATGGTGTCAGCGCGCAGCGGCGTGCCGACGATCCTGGGCTGGCCGGGTCACGAGCGGCAGTGGGGGCGCGACGGCGTGCTCCTGGCGCAGCGTCGCGAGGATATTGCAAGCGTTTACAGCACGCCATCGCTGGAAGAAGCGCTGGCGATCCTGCGAAAATATGGTGTGACCTATGTCTTTGTGGGCAGCGGCTACCGCGCCGCCTTTCCGGTTGCGGGCATCGATAAGTTTGAGACCGGGCTGCCTGCCGTTTTCGAATCAGGGGACGTCGCCATCTACCGCGTGCCGCGCCTCGAACCGGAGACCGGCCCATGAGTGAGGCGCGGCGTGGCTGAAGCGACGATTGGGCGGCGCGTGCTCGACGCGTCGATCTTCGAATCGGCGATCGAGTGGGTGCTGGCGCGCAAGGAGGTGGTGGCGCTCGTCTCGATCGTGGCGGTCGGGGCGGTGCTGCGCTTCGCGGACCTGGGCGCGATGGCGCTGCACCACGACGAGAGCCTGCACGCGCGCTACAGCTGGCTGCTCTACGACGGTCAGGGCTACCAGCACAACCCGTTGATGCACGGGCCGTTCCTGTTCCATTTCAGCGCGCTGATCTACTTCCTCTTCGGTGACGCGGACGCGACCTCGCGCTTCGGGCCGGCGCTGTTCGGGACCGTGCTCGTGGGCATGCCGTACCTGCTGCGCAAGCAAATCGGCATGCGGGCGGTGCTGATCGCGGCGGTGCTGATTTGCTTCTCGCCGACGCTGCTCTATTTCAGCCGGTTCGACCGCGACGAGCTGTACATCTGCGTCTGGACGCTGGCGATCGTGATCTGCGCCTGGCGCTACATCGACGAGCAGAAGGACGGGTACCTCTACGTCATGGCCGCGGCGTTGGCGCTGGCGTTCGCGACGATGGAGGTCACGTTCATCCTGGCGGCGATCCTGCTGCTGTTCTTCAACTTCATGTTCGCCGTCGAGATCGGCAAACGGCGTGAAGACGAGGAGGCCAGCAATCTCGAAGTAGCGGTCCGGACTGCAGCGCTGGCGCCGGTGGCGTGGCTGATCGCCGCGTTCTGGTACGTGCTGCCGTCGAAGGCGTTCGGCCGCGAGCGGCTGCCGGCGGTGGGGGACGTGCTGGTGCTGATCGGGTTGTTCTCGCTGCCGCAGTATTCGGCTGCCATCCAGGCGCTGCCCTTCGTGAACAACTACGGCTACGACATCCCGCAGGAGGAGACGCTGCGCACCGTCACGGTGATTGCGCTGCTGCTGGTCTCCGGTTACGTGGGGCTGCTGTGGCGGCCGAAGGTGTTCGCGATTGCGGCGGCGTGCTTCTTCGTGCCGTACGTGCTGCTGTACACGACGTTCCTGACCAACCTGGACGGTTTCTTCTCCGGCAGCTGGGGATCGCTGGATTACTGGCTGGACCAGCACCACGTCAAGCGCGGCAACCAGCCGATGTACTACTACGGCCTGCTGACGCCGCTGTACGAGTTCCTGCCGATGCTGCTGAGCTTCGCGGGCGTCGCCTGGCTGGCGGTGCGCGGCGACGCCTTCCGGCGCTGGCTGGTGTTCTGGCTGGCCGGCATCTTCATCGGCTTGTCGGTGGCGGGCGAGAAGATGCCGTGGCTGGAGTCGTACATCGTCCTGCCGATGACGCTGATTGGGGCTGTCGCCCTGTCGCGGGCGATCGAGGCGCTGGACATCAGCGGCCGGCGCTGGTTCGAGGCCGCGGGAGCAGCGGCGGCGACCGTCCTGGCGACGATCCTGGCCGTGGAAGGCGACGGAACCGTGCGCCTGCTGGGCGCGGCGATCGCCGCCGGCCTCGCCGTCTGGCTGCTCGTCAGCCTGATCCGGGACCTGCCGAAGACGTTCTTCTCCGGGCTGCCGGAGGCGCTTTCGTCGGTTGAGCTGCACTTCACGGTGCTGTTCGTGTCGGTGGCGGCGGTGCTCCTGGCGCTGCTGTCAGCCGGCGGCGTGGTGGAGCAATACGCGGCGGTGTGGGTGGCCGCGATCCTGCCGATCGCGCTCGTGGGCTACGTGATCGGGCATCTGCTGCGCAGCAGTCCGGCGTTCGGGCGCGGCGTGCTGGTGATAGCGGTGGCGGCGCTGCTGACGCTGACGCTGCGCGCTTCGCTGACCGCCGCCTTCGAGAACAAAGACACGCCGGTGGAGATGCTGGTGTACACGCAGACCTCGCCCGACCTGCCGAAGATCATGGACCGCATCGAAGCGCTGGCGCAGGC
>DATDOP010000176.1:0-3362 GCA_035293185.1 Dehalococcoidia bacterium
CGATTCAGCGCGGGAGTGGACATCTGCTGCGTGGTGGTCGATTAATCTTGCATGAGCATCACTCCGGAGGGGCCTCCGCCCGTCGACCTCAAGGCCGGATTCACTCGCAAGGTCCGCTGCCCACGCTGCGCCGCCGAGTTCGAAACGCCGAAGCGCTGGGACCTCGACTGTCCTCATTGCGGACACGAATGGCAGGAAGTCTCGGTGCAGAATCGCTCCGAGAAGCTGGCTCAGGGCTTCGGGGACCTTGCGGACCGCCTCTTCAAGCCCGTGATGCTGCTGATCGCGTTCGGCATCGTCATCGGCATGGCTGGCCTCGTGGTCTTTAGCGTCGCCGCCTTACTGGGCCAGAAGTCCGGAGCGACGACGGTCGAGATCATCGTCTTCGTGGCCGTGTTCTTCGGGATCGCCGCTATCTTTGGCATGCGCCCCCGGCTCGGCGGAGCCGGCTGGTTCTCGCCCTCGGGGTTCACGTCGCATTTGCTGTGGTCCTGGGTGGCAAGGTGGCGACCTCGCGACGATGAGCCTCGGCCGGTGACGCCGAAGCGCAAAGACTAGCTCAAGCGCAGCACCAGCCCCGGCACTCCTAACCCCGCGAAGCGCGTAGACCACGTGTCGCCGGCAACGGCGGGCATGGCGTCCGTGAGCGTGCCGGTCGTGACGATCTCGCCGGGCTGGATGGGCGGGTGGTCCGGCAGGGCGTCGAGGAGCTTGACGAGGTGGGCGAGGGCGTTGACGGGGCTATCGAGGACGAGCGCGCCGCCGCCGGTCGCGGCCGTCCGGCCGTTGCGCGACAGCGTCACTTTGAAGGACGCCAGCTGGTCTACGAGCGTCTCGATATTCGCGGGCGTGACGGCGATGCCGCCGCCGGCCACGTAGCGCCCGTGCAGGCCGCCGTCGGCGACCGTGTCGGCGATCGAGAACTTCCAGCCGGGGAAGTGGCACTGCACGATCTCGAAGCCGTGGCCGAGCCAGTCGATGGCGCCGAGGAGGGCCGCCGGGTCGCCCGTCAAGGGCGGCGATTCGCGGAAGTGGAAGACGATTTCGGGCTCGACGAGGGGCTGGGCGAGGCCGTCGAGACTGAGCGTCGCCTCGTCACCCCAGCCGTCGACGGTCCAGGTGCGGTCTTCGATCCAGGTCACGCTGCGGTCGTACATGTAACCGAGGATGGGCTCATAGACGCCGTACTGGTCCCAGATGGCCCGGTTGGTGAAGCCTATCTTGCGCCCGATACACCGCCAACCGGAGGCTTCGCGCCGTCGCAGGACCTCACGAGAGATGGCGTAGGCGTCCGCCACGCCGAATTCGGCGACGCAAGCCGTCAAGGGTTCGGCCAGCGCCGCCGTATCGGCGAGGCGGATCATCTCTTCGGCGTAAACGGCGACAAGCGATCGGTCCACAATAGTTCAATCCTACCGCTGAGCTCCCCTCTCCGAAATCGGAGAGGGGTGGGGGTGAGGTGACCAACGTCTCTACAATAGAGACGTAATGCCCGCCCGCGCTGACAACACCAAACGCGCCCGCTTCGCCTCACGCCTGGCGCAGCTGCCGACGCGCCCCGGCGTCTACATCATGCGCAACGCCAGGGGCGACGTGATCTACGTCGGCAAGGCGGCCTCGCTGCGCAACCGCGTGCGCAACTACTTCGGCACCACGCACGCCTTCGAGCCGAAGACGCGGGCGCTGGTCGAGCAGATCGAAGAGTTCGAGTACATCGTCACGCAGAACGCCGCCGAGGCCCTGCACCTGGAAGCGACGCTGGTCAAGCGCCACCAGCCGTTCTTCAACGTGCGCCTCAAGGACGACAAGCACTACCCCTACCTGCGCATCGACGTGCAGAACGAGTGGCCGCGCGTGGAGATCGCGCGGCGCGTGGCCAACGACGGCGCGCGCTACTTCGGGCCCTACGCATCGGCGTCTTCGGTGCGCACGACGCTGGGGATCGTCAAGAAGCTGTTCCCCTGGCGCTCCTGCACGAAGACGATCACCGGGATCGACCCGCGACCCTGCCTCGACTACTTCATCCACCGCTGCATCGCGCCGTGTACGTCGTACTGCACCAAGGATGAGTACGGCGAAGTCATCCGCCAGACGATCCTCTTCCTGGAAGGCAAGACGACCGAAGTGGTGAAGTCGCTGAAGTCGCAGATGGAGGCGGCGTCGGACGCGCTGCAATTCGAAGGCGCGGCGCTGTTCCGGGACCAGCTCCGGGCGGTGGAGAGCGTGGCCGAGAAGCAGTTCGTGGAGCGCATCCGGCCGACGGACGAGGACGTCTTCGGGCTGGCGCGCGTGGAGGGTACGGACGAGGCGTGCGTGCAGGTGTTCTTCATCCGCGGCACGCAGATGGTGGGCCGCGATTTCTTCACCCTGGACGGCGTGCAGGACGAGTCCGACGCCACCGTGCTGGGCAGCTTCCTCAAGCAGTTCTACGAGTCCGCCGTCTACGTGCCGAAGCACGTGGTGGTCGCGTACGCGGTGCCGGAGGCGTCGCTGATCGCCGAGTGGCTGACGGAGAGACGCGGCTCGAAGGTGGACATCGCCGTGGCGCAGCGGGGGATCCGGCGGCGCATGGTGGAGTCGGCGGCGGAGAACGCGCGCGAGTCGCTGGACATGCTGCGCGTGCGCTGGCTCGCGGACTCCGACAAGCGCGATCAGGCGCTGACGCAGCTGCAGGAGGAGCTGGACCTGCCGGCCTACCCGCGGCGCATCGAGTGCTACGACAACTCGAACATCCAGGGCAGCAGCCCGGTGGCCAGCATGGTCGTGTTCATCGACGGGCAGCCGCGGCCGCAGGAGTACCGCCGCTTCCGGATCAAGACCGTGGTCGGCGCCAACGACTTCGCGTCGATGGCCGAGATCCTCGGCCGCAGATTCAAGCGCTGGGAGAACAACGGGCAATCGGGCAATCAGGCAATCGCGCCGGACGGGGCCTCTGGGCGCGATGAATCGCTCCCCTACGAGGTCAGCCGCGCCCTCGAAGCGCGAGGTGGTGAGCCGGTGCAGGCTGCAACCCTGCCGGGGAGCTTGGGGGGAGTCCCCCCCACTTCTCCTTATTCAGGCGCGGAGCAGCGTGAGAGCGATGCGCAGCTCTCCGCCCCGGACGTCAACGAGAGCGACGGGCTGACCGGGTGGGGGGCCCTGCCGGACCTGGTGATCGTGGACGGGGGCAAGGGACAGCTCTCGGCGGCGCTGGACGTGATGCGCAACCTGGGGCTGAAGGACGTGCCGCTGGCCGGTCTGGCGAAGCAGAACGAAGAATTGTTCGTGCAGGACCTGGCGGAGCCGATCGTGCTGCCGCGCACGTCGCAGTCGCTCTACCTGGTGCAGCGCATTCGCGACGAGGCGCACCGTTTCGCGATTAC
>DATDOP010000177.1:0-7559 GCA_035293185.1 Dehalococcoidia bacterium
GGAGTGTACATAACGTGAGCATTTGGTGCGCCGGTTCCAGCGAGAAGGTCTACGCCGCGGTCAAGACTGCTGCTTGCCCGAAGTGCGGCAAGATCGTCGACCTCACGCGCCAGGGCCACATCAGGCCCCACCTGGAGCTCAAGATCGCCTCCGCTGCGGCGAAGTAAGGTGACGATAGGCACATAGCGGTGACGACAGGACGGAGCGCAGAGACAGAGTAGGGATCGCGATGAACGTATCTGCCGCCCTGGCGCAGCCCGTCCTGCTCCACCTGCCAACGCCCGAAGACATCTACTGGATACCGCGCCCGCCGGAGTCGCATCACGTGTTCGGCGCTGGTCTGCTGTTCGTAGCCGCGCTGATCGCGGTCGAAGCGCTGGCCGGCAGCGTCTGGCACCGCAGCCTGCTGCGTCGCATGCTGTTTCCCGTGATCCTCGTCTTCCTTGGCTGGGGAATGGTGCTCGTCGCGTTCATCGAGCCTGCGGCGCGGCTCGTCCACGTCACGATGGGCATACCGATGATCGCCGGTGGCTGGGCGGAAGCGCGCTATCGCCTGGGCGAAATAGACCGGACGTACGCTGATGTGCTTGTCGTCCCGGCGCTCATTCTGGCGGCTGTGGACACGCTGGGCTTCCACCTCAACGGACCGGAGCCCGTTGTGTACTCACATCTGGGGCTGGGACTGATCGTGATTGTCATCGCCTGGCTCAGGGTGCACCAAAGCGCGAGGCCTGCGTCGCTCGCGCGGGCTTTGCTGATCAGCCTGGCACTGGCCGGCCTGGCTCTCGACCTCTGGGTGGACGCTTTCTTCCAGACGAAGATCTAGAGCCGCTTATCGCCGGCCGCTGGAGTAGCCGTGCGCGGAAGCGCGCCCGGGTTGCGCCTCGGGTTCGTAGACTGGTATTTCCAGCTCGCGCTCTTTCGCCTGCGCCACTTCAATCGCCACGGGTATGCAGACCAGCGACACAAACAAGCCGACTATCAGAAGCAGCACGCCGGGTTCATAGGCGAGATGACGGGCGCTGAGGGGTTGGCTCCAGTGCGCAATCAGGACGTGCAGCGCTTCCCAGGTCAGGCCGATCGCCTGGAGAGCCGGGCCTAGCAGCCCGATGACGTAAGCGCGGCGTTGAACTTGCATCCCTTCCCGCCACCAAGCATCCTAAGCAGCCGGTTAACATTTGACAAGACGGTCCGCTGCCTGAGACCGCGCCTGATTAGGCTCTGGTGGTGACGGTCCCCGTAGCCGAGGCACTCCGGACTTGACCAGCCCGCTGGCTGGCAGCGGCGCGCTGGATGTGGAGTCGACCGGTGCGGAGCCAGCCTTTTCGACCGCGCGTGCTAAACTCCCCCTAGCCCAGAATCGCGTCAACTCCCCGAGGTCGCTAGTGCCGAGCCCTGCCCAATGATCCGCAGATACAGATCGCGGGTCTTCTACGGCTATTGGATCGTCGCAGCCGCTTTCGGGGTCCAGCTAATAACCGCCTGCCTGCTCATGCAGTCCGGGGGCGCCTACGTGGCCGTGTTGCACGAGGAGCGTCACTGGAGCAAGGGCGAGCTGTCCATCGCGTTCGCGCTGATTCAGCTGGTCAGCGGCCTCGTTGGGCCGTTGCAGGGCGTCGTCATGGACCGCGTCGGTCCGAAGCGGGTCATGCAGATTGGCTTCGTGTTTTTCGGGGTCGGGTTCATGCTGCTCAGCCAGGTGAATTCGCTCGCCGCCTACTACGCCGTATTCGTCCTTCTGGCGCTTGGCTTCGCCTTCAGCGGCTTCTTCCCGATTACCGTCGCGCTGGTCAACTGGTTCGAACGCAAACGCGCCCGCGTCCTCTCAACCATGTCGCTGGGCTTCGCGGTCGGCGGGCTGCTCGTACCGCTGGTCGCGTATTCACTCGAAGAATTCGGCTGGCGCGAGACGGCCTTCGTCTCAGGCGTCCTGCTGATGGTCATCGGCATACCGCTTTCCTCTGTGATGCGCCGCAAGCCGGAGGACTACGGCGAGGTGCCGGACGGCAGCCGCGAGCCTCGACCCCCCGCCTCCGTCGCGTTCGAGCCGCCCCCGGTCCGGGACTTCACGGCCAGGGAGGCGATCCGCACACCTGCCTTCTGGTTGATTTCGCTGGGCCACGGTTCCGCGTTGCTTGTGGTCGGCGCCGTCAGCCTGCACTTGATCTCCCACCTGAAAGAGGACCTCAGCTACTCGGTGGGCTCCGCGTCGCTGATCGTCACGCTCATGACGTCGATGCAGATCGCGGGCATGCTGATCGGCGGGGCAATCGGTGACCGATTCGACAAGCGCTTGATCTGTGCCGTCTGCATGCTGATGCACATGGGCGGGATGCTCCTGGTGGCCTACGCCAACGCACTGCCGATGATCGTTGCCTTTGCTGCGCTGCACGGCCTGGCCTGGGGTGTCCGCGGGCCGTTGATGCAGGCCATCCGGGCTGACTACTTCGGCCGTACGTCGTTCGGCGTGATCATGGGCATCTCGACGACGATCATCATGATCGGGCAGATTGGCGGACCGCTGTTCGCGGGGTTCATGGCCGACGCAACCGGCAGCTACGTCACCGGCTTCACGATCCTGGCGGTGCTGGCGGGACTGGGCTCCGGCTTCTTCATCTTCGCCCGGCGTCCCGCGCTGCCGGAACGCGAGGCCACAGTCTCAACCGCCGTCGAGATGGGCTGAGGCATAGAATACGCTCGTCATGCGTTCACCGAGGCTGGAAATCGAATACTGCACGCAGTGCCGTTGGCTGATGCGCGCCGGCTGGACCGCCCAGGAGCTGCTGACCACGTTTGTGGACGAGCTCAAGGAGGTCGCGCTGGTGCCCGGCAAGGGCGGCATCTTCGAGGTGCGCCTCGACGGCGAGACGATCTGGTCGCGCAAGGAAGAACGGCGGTTCCCGGAGATGGCGGATCTGAAGCAGCGCCTGCGCGACCGCATTGCCGCCGACCGGGAGCTCGGCCACTCTGACAAGCACGACGACTAGGCAGCCTGCTCGGGAGGCTCGGCGTTGGCGGCGAGGGCGACTCCCGGGGCGAAGTCAGAGTCGTGCGCCGCGATCCTTTCGCGATTCCTTGCAAACGCTGGTAGGCGGATTCGCGATGCGCTGACTTTCCAAACTCCGACGGCCAGCAGAGCGCCGACCAGTTCGTCGGTCACGTAGTGCTCCCCGAGGTAAACCAGCGCCAGACCCATGAGGAAGGCATAGGTTGCCCCGACGTATTTCCAGCCACGCCCGAACTCAGCCAGCACCAATGCCACCATCACGGTCAGGGCCATATGCAGCGATGGCATGGCGCCAACGTCGTTGACCCCGGCCACGCGGGATGCGCTCTCGTAACCGTTGGCGTCAACTTGCGAGGTGAGCGTCAGCATCACTCGCGTCATTTCCGGCCCGTGGCCGAGCTCAGGCGCCAACCACGGTGGCACCGTCGGCACCAGGAAATAAAGGACCAAACCGATCTGGAACGTCGCGATCATCGCCAGCGGCACACGCGGGAAGAGCGCGGGCCGTAGCCGCCAGGTAGTGATTGCCACCACGTGAGGCACGAAGAAATAGGAAAGGTAGGTCGTCCCAAGGAGGACTTCATACAGCCTAACGTTGCCTGGCTCATAGAGGTGCTTCTGTAGCCAAGCCGTCGGCACTTCGCCGAGGAACATGTAGCGATCTAGAGTCAAAGGGTAGCTGACGAAGTGGGGCATGCCGGTTTCGTCGGCGAGAGTCCTGAGATAGAGGAAGGCCATGAGCCCGCCGACGTACACCACCCAGACCTTCATATCGCTCAAACGCTTCGCGAAGGTCGCCAGGAGCGCGAGCAGGACGACGATGAGCAGGAGCCGCCACTCCCAGGGAGACCCTTCACGTTGCAGTCGCTGCAGCAAGGCCACTGCCACTGCAAGAAGAGCAAAACGGCCCAGGATAATGGTCGCATTACGCGAGCGTGCGAGCAGACCGCGGCGCGGCACAGCGATGTCCTGGCCGTCCCTGGGGTCATCCTTCAGCGTTGAAGCTCGACGAAGCGGAAGCGTCACGCTAGCAGCCTTCCAGCGAAGGAGCCGCGGCCCAACCGCCGCCGTCGCGCTCCGCACTCACGAAAACACTCTGCACACTTGAAATATCGTCAGATGGGGTCGTTTTCTTTGCCTGGACCAAACTCCGCGCAGGCGAATGGAAGCGTTGCTTGCCGGTGGCAGCAGCGGTGTCATGCCAATACACTGGCTGGTGTGACTACCACCGCCTTTTCCACGATGTGGGCGCAGCAAGAACGCTTCGCCGATCTGACGCGTTTTCGCGAGGCGGCTGCCGCGTTTGGCTACGACGCCATCGAGGTCAGCCACTCAACCGACGAAGCGGGCCTGCGCGCGCTGCTCGCCGAAGGGCGGCCAGCCGTGTCCAGCCTGCACGCGCCCACACCCGACAGGCGCCTGGACGATGGACGGCACAACGGTGACGCCAACCTCGCTTCGATTGACGAAGCGCAGCGGGAAGTCGCCCTTTCGGAGCACAAGCGCACGATTGACTATGCGGCGGACGCCGGCCTGCGATTCGTCGTTGTGCACCTCGGCGGCGTCGGCGATCAACGTGGTGATCTCGAAAACCACCTGCGCTCCCTCTTCGAGTCAGGCATGCGCGAGGGCGAGGCCTGGACTCAAGCGCAAAACGCGCTGTGTGCCTGGCGGGCGGAGGCCAAGCCACTCTACTTCGAAGCCGCGAAGCGATCACTCGAGGCGTTGGTTGAGTACGCGGCACCACGCGGCGTTGCCCTCGGCCTCGAGACCCGACTCAGCTACCACGAGTTCCCGCATCCGGATGAAGCGCTGGAGTTGCTCGAACCCTACGACAACTCAATCGCCGGCTTCTGGTACGACACCGGCCACTGCGAGGTCCAGGCGCGGCTGGGCATGCTCGATCGCGGTCTCTGGTTCCCGCGATTGACGCCGCGCATGCTGGGCTGCCACCTGCATGACGTCGACGGCATCAACGACCACCGCGCGCCCGGCAACGGCACGCTCGATTGGGCCTACGTCGCCGCCGCCATCCCGCCAGACGCCCTGCGCGTCCTCGAGATCAACCAGTTCGAGCCAGACGTACTGGTCGCAGCGGCAATCGAGTTCTTGCGCGCGCGGGGCGTGCTCGCCTAGAAAGTCACCATCATGCGCATGACCAGACTGTTCAGCCATACCCTGCGCGAGGCTCCGGGCGAAGCCGAGCACGACTCGCATAGCCTGCTGCTGCGCGCCGGCCTGGTGCAGCAGATCGCCGCCGGCGTTTACTCCTACCTGCCCCTGGGCTGGCGCGTCCTGCGCAAGATCGAGCAGATAGTGCGCGACGAGATGGACCGCGCCGGCGGCCAGGAGATCCTCATGCCCGCGCTCACGCCGATCGAGCTGTGGGAGGAGACGGGACGTGCAGCCGATTACGGTCCGACGCTGATGGTGCTGGAGGACCGGCGTGAGCGCCGGTTCGCGCTGGCGCCAACGCACGAGGAGATCGTCACGGACCTCTTCCGGCGCACGGTGCAGAGCTACAAAGAGCTACCCCAGCTGCTCTACCAGATTCAGACCAAGTACCGGGACGAAACGCGGCCGCGCATGGGACTGATCAGAGGCCGGGAGTTCGGCATGATGGACCTCTACAGCTTCGACGCCGACACCGAAGGCCTGGACAGGAGCTACGCCGCGATGCACGCCGCCTACCAGCGGGTCTACGAGCGCGCGGGAGTCCCGGTCGTCGTGGTACACGCCGACTCCGGGACGATCGGCGGGCGCGAGAGCCAGGAATTCATGCTCCTCACCGAAATCGGCGAGGACGAGATCCTGATCTGCCCCAGCTGTGGCTATGCCGCAAACGCCGAGAAGGCAGAGCTGCGCAAGGCCGAGGCGGCGCCGGAGCCGATGCAGCCGCTGGAAGAGGTGGCCACGCCCGGCCAAAAGACCATCGAGGAACTGATGCGCTTCCTCGACGTGCCGGCGGCGCGCACGCTGAAGGCGGTCTTCTACGTCGCCGACGCCAAGCCTATGTTTGTGGCCATTCGCGGCGACCTCGACGTCAACGAGACGAAGCTGCGCAACGCACTGCAAGCCCTCGACGTGCGCCTCATGACAGACGACGAAGTGCGCAATGCGCGCCTGGTAGCCGGCTCGGCTTCCCCCGTCGGCCTGAACGGGATCACGATCGTCGCGGACGATTCCGTCCCGGACTCGCCCAACCTGGTCGCCGGCGCTAACAAGCCGGACGTGCACTACCGAAACGTCAACCTCGGCCGTGATTGGCAGGCGGACGTGGTCGATGACATCGCGCTGGCGCGCCCGGGCGACCTCTGCGCCCGCTGCGGCACGCCCTTCGAGTCGAAGCGTGGCATCGAGATGGGCCACATCTTCAAGCTCGGCACGCGCTACAGCGAGAAGATGAACGCGACGTTCCTGGACGCGAACGGCGAGACGAAGCTGGCGATCATGGGGTCGTACGGCATCGGCACGTCGCGAATGCTGCAGGGCGCCATCGAAGCCAATCACGACGAACGCGGCATCGTCTGGCCGAAGAACCTCTCGCCGTACGACCTGCATCTGGTCGGCCTCGGTCTCGAAAGAATGGGCGTCGGCGAAAAGGCGGATGCGCTTTACGACGCGCTGATCGCCGCCGGCATCGACGTCCTCTACGATGACCGGCCGGACGCCACCGCCGGCGTCAAATTCAACGACGCGGACTTAATCGGCATTCCGCTGCGGGCCACGGTCAGCCCGCGCAGCCTCGAAAAGGACTCAATCGAGGTCAAACGCCGCACGGCATCGGAAGCAGAGCTCATCTCTTACGGGGAGTCGGTCGACGTACTGAAGAGAATGCTCAGCGACTGACAGAACGTGCGGCGATGCAGATTCGAGCGCTCACGGAAGCAGACTTGCCGGCCTTCGCCGAGCACTTCGATGAGGGCAACCCTGCGCAGCTAACCCGCGCTCTGCGCCTCCGAGCTGAAGACACAGGCTTGATGCTGGCGGCGTGGCTGGACGATAAGCCCGTGGGGCGCGTTCTGGTCCATTGGCGCCCGGTCCCAGAGACTCCGGCTGAGTGGCACACGGGCTTCGCGTTCCTCGAAGAGCTCATCGTTCGCAAGGAATCGGTACGGCGATCATGCAGGAAGCGGAGCGACTGGCGCGCGAGCGGGGGTTCACGACCATGGCCGTCGGGGTCGGGGTCGACAATGACCGTGCCCGGGCACTCTATGACCGCCTCGGGTATATGGACGCGGGGCTCGGCTCATTCGAGGATAGGGGCACCTTCCTCAACTCCCGCGGCGAACAGATCGACTGGCACGAGACGTGGCTGTTTCTCACCAGGGCGCTCTGAAGCCGGGCGCACAGGTATTGGCGATGCGCGGGGACTCGCATACGATGTTGGAGCATCAGAGAACAACAGGGTGGCCCGCAAGGGTGGGGTCATTGCTAAAGATCCCAGGAAATGTTCCGAGCCTCTGGTGCATGAGGAGCGTCCGCATGGCGGGCGTTTTCTTTTGCTCAAGTGCGCCTCAGACCGCCGTTTACGGGCTTGCGCCCCGGTGGT
>DATDOP010000178.1:0-2515 GCA_035293185.1 Dehalococcoidia bacterium
CGGCCTGGCAGAAACCCGGCCCCGATCGGATGACCCAGGTGTTCACAGACCGCCGCTTCGGCGACGGCACCGCGCCTTATCCTCTCGAGTACACCTTCTACCTGACGCCGTTCTACACGCTCGCTCCCTTCGCCAACAGCGCCAACAAAGTCGCCAACGCCTTCAGCGGCTTCTGGGACAACTCCGGCGTGCTGGAGCGGTTCTGCGACGAGGACGAGCTGAGAAAAGACCCCGGCTTCCTCGATCTGCAGTTCGTCGGCTACGAGGTCCGTGAAATCAAGAGGCTCGGCGCGTCGCTGCTCATCCTGGTAGAACCCGGCTTTGACGGCTGGCAAGAGGTCGTCTTCCCCTACCCGCCCGATAGGAATGCGCCGGCCAACGCGCCCGGCGTTACCAGCCGCCAGATCGTCGACACGTCAGGGCGTCTGCTCCATCAAGACCTGTCGCCGGACACTGCCGTCGCCTGGCAGCAGACCGTCCAGTACGACCCCTCCGGCGACCTGCAGTTCGTGGTCATCGGCGGCATCTTGCCCTACGCTTCCGCGCCCGTAACCATCCCAGCAGGACAGCCGCCCTTGCGCCTCTACTCCAGCTCGCCCGCCGAGACCATCGTCTCCGGCAGCCTGAAGGCAATCGACCAGACCGGCAGAGAAGTCGCGCGCGTCGAATGGCAGGCTGGAATCAGCATCTGGCAGCCACTCGGCGCGCTCGATTTACCGCCCGAGACGTACACGCTGCGCCTGGACGACGCGCTCCACGACTGGCACCACTTCGTCCTGCTCGCCCAAGACGTCCCTCTACCACCCGGCATCGAATAGCTCCGCCCGCCTGCCCGCCTGCCCGCCTGCCCGCCTGCCCGTCTGCCCGTCTGCCCGTCTGCCCGTCTGCCCGTCTGCCCGTCTGCCCGTCTGCCCGTATGCCCGTATGCCCGGGGAGGATGGGGGACGGGGGGCCTACGGCAGCCGGTTGAACCAGACGAGGCCCAGCCCGCCCGCCAGCGCCGACAGCACCAGCGCAACCGCCGCGAAGACGAAGGTGACCTCCGTCTCCTTGTCCTCCAGCACGCGCTCCCGCGACAGGTCGTCGTAGATCGCGTGCAGGTCGCCCTCGTCCTGGGCGTTGAAGTAACGGCCGCCGGTCAGCTCCGCCATGCCCACCAGCGTCGTCTCGTCCAGCCGCGTGAACACGTTGCGACCCTGGATCTGCAGCACGGTCCCCTCTTCGGTGCCGATGCCCACCGTGTACACCTTGACTCCCGCCTTCTGCGCCTCTGTCGCGATGTCGATCGGGTCAGGGCCCGTGTTGCTCTGCCCGTCCGAGACCAGCACGATGCTCGCGGGCGGCACGTCCAGGTCGGCCAGCGTCGGCGTCGGCACCGGGTCGTTGGTCACCACCGGGTCGCCGTCGGCCTGATCTTCGTAGATCGCCTCCAGCGCCACCTGCAGCCCCGCGCCGATGTTCGTCCCGCGCTGCGGCCGCAGCCGGCTGATCGCCTCCAGCGCCTGCTTGCGGTCCTCGTTCGGCGGCGCCACCAGCGCGCCGAAGTCGCTAAACGACACGACGCCGATCTTCACGCCCTCGGGCTGCTTCTCCACGAACTCGCGCGCCGCGGCCTTCGTCGCCTCCATGCGGTTCGGTTCCACGTCTTCCGCGAACATCGACCCCGACACGTCAATCGAGAGGATGATCGTCCCCGTATTCGAAGGCACCGGGATCGTCGCCTGCGGCCGCCCCAACCCGATGATCAGCGCCGTCATCGCCAGCAGGTACAGCACCGCCGGCACGTGGCGCTTCCTCCCCGGACCGCTGCCCACCGCCTGCTGCACCAGCGACACGCTGGCATACCTCAGAGCGTACTGGCGCCTTTGCGTCTGCATCCAGACGTACAGCCCGGCGAGGATCGGCACGATAACCAGCAGGAGCAACGCCCACGGCCACTCGAAGCTCATAGCCCCACCCCTCCGGTCACCCTGCCCGCCGCGCGGCGCCGCGTCTCCCGCCTCAGGTGGGCGAAGCGCGCGATCTCCTTCACCATGTTCCCGTCCGTCGTCAGCCGCATCGCGTCGATCCCGTTGCGCGCGAACGTCCGCTCAATGCGCTCGCGGCGCTCCTGTACAAGCGCCCGGAAGCGCCTCTGGAACCCGGCATCGCGCGTGTCCACGTAGACCTGCTGCCCCGTCTCGGCGTCTTCCAGCACCAGCGGCCCGATCTCCGGCATGTCTTCTTCCCGCGGGTCCGTCAGCCACACCGCCAGCACCTCGTGGCGCTGCGCCAGCCGGCCCAACGGCTCCTCCCAACCCGCCTCCGAGATGAAGTCTGACACCACGAAGATCAGCGATCGCCGGCGCAGCGTCTGTCCCGCGCGGTCGAGGATCGCCTTCAAATCCGTAACGCCACCCTTCGCTATCGCCGCCGGCCCGCCTTTAGCGGTGGTTCGGGAGCGTCCCCCGGCTTCAGTATCCTCACGCACCAGCTGGTGCAGGATCCGCAGCGTCTGCACCTGCCCGCCCCGCGC
>DATDOP010000179.1:0-4766 GCA_035293185.1 Dehalococcoidia bacterium
ATGCAGCCGCCCGGGCCGCAGACGCGCAGCACGGTGCCGCAGGGCCAGTCCACGTCTCGTTCCGGCCCCACGGCGACGATGCCACCGTTATCGGACGAATACGTCGCGCCGCCGCAGCCCAGCGTCTGGCCGTTGAAGCCGGCGCCGTAGTGCGTCACCGCCACGTCCTGCACCAGCTCAAACGACGTCAGGCCGTCAGTCGATCGCCTGATCTGGCCGGAGAGCCGGGCTGCCGAGTTGAGGATGCTTTGCGCCACGTCGTCGAGATTGCTCTCCGGCGCGGGCGCCACGGCGTGAGATTCAGGGAACAGGTCTGGTAGACGATTGCTTTGGGTTAAGCCTCCTGAGATAAGCGCTACGACCAGAAACCCGATACCGACAAAGCTGCGGGTTTCCGGACTTCGCCGGCTCAGATAAGTGGCTCCAGGGCCATTGGTCAGCCTCCTCTGCAAGAAGCGAGGCAGCCAGGGACGGCTGCGTGGAACAAGGTGCCTGGTTACCCTAAGGGGGATTGCCGCTATGGTAAAGGTCAACCAATCAAGGTGTTGTCATATACTGCAGGCGTTGCGCTTTACAATCTCCAGCATGATTAGACAGAAATCTACTTCTTGAAGCCTAAAGGCGGCATCTACTACGGTTGGGTAATCGTTGCGGGTTTGATGGCAGTTGGCGCTGTCTCCAGCGGCATGGGCGGCGTCAACCTGGGCCTGTTCATCAAACCGATGCGCGACGAGCTCGGCATCGGCACATCCGTCTTCGGCTGGGCGCAGACTGCGCGGATCATCGGCTTCGCCGCCTCGGGCTGGATCATCGGCCGGCTGATCGATAAGCACGGCGGGCGGCTGCTCCTGGCCATCGCCGGCGTGCTTGCCGGCGCCGCGATGTTCGCCCTGGCGCAGGTCCAGGAAGGCTGGCAAATCGTCCTCGTCTTCTTCGTTGTCGGCTTCACCGGCATCCAGGGCGGCGGCGCCAGCCTGTTCACTTCGGTGCCGCTGTCCAACTGGTTCATGCGCAGGCGCGGCCAGGCAATGTCGATCGCGTTCATCGGCATGCCCATCGGTATCTTCATCTTCGCGCCGCTCAGCCAGCTGCTGATCGACGAGGTTGGCTGGCGGGATACGTGGCTGATCCTCGGCCTGGGGGCAGCCGTCGTCATCGTCCTGGTTGCGCTGCTGATCGTGCGCCGGCGGCCCAGCGACATGGGCCTCGCGATCGACGGCGTCGAGCCGGCACCGGCGCCCGTGACGTCCGCTTCGAGCGTGCGCATGCCGGCCTTCGTCGATCAGGTCTCCTGGACGCGCCAGGAGGCGTTGCGCTCTTCGACCTTCTGGCGGCTGACGGCGATTGACGGCCTGCGCATGCTGGCGATGAGCAGCGTGGGCATCTTCCGCGTGCCGTTCTTCATCGACGACAAGGGCCTCGATGCCCACGTCGTCGCCTTCTCGCTCTCAGCGGAGGCGGTATTCGCGGTGTTCGTCTCTCTACCCACCGGCTGGGCCGTCGACCGTTATCAGCCGGGCTACGTCGCCGCCGTCTCCACGGCCTGCATGATCCTCGGCTTCCTGCTGACCATGACTGCCTCTTCGATCGTCCACGTCTTCGCCGCGACGTCCGTTTTCGGCCTCGGCATCGCCAGCTTCATCATCTGCCAGAACTCGGTCTGGCCCGCCTACTTCGGCCACGTCAACATCGGCTCGATCCGCGGCGCATCGACGCCGATCATGCTGATCTTCAGCGCGATCGGCGCGCCGCTGACCGGCATGAGCCGCGACTGGACGGGCAGCTTCGTCTACGCCTGGCTGATCGGCACGCTCTGCCTCGCCATCGCCTTTTGCCTCCTGCTGATCACGCCTCGTCCAGTCCGTAACCCGGAGGCTCCTCGGCCCGAGCCTGCCCCCACCTTCGCCTCCTGACGTCCCGAGGAGGGCGCTTGATCAGGCCAGAAGCGAGAAGCCCCGAACCCTGTCCGGGGCTTCTGGCTTCTGGCTTCTGGCCTCTGGCCTCTTGCCTCTCGCCTCTTGCCTCTTGCCTCTCGCCTCTGGCCTCTGGCCTCTGGCCTCTGGCCTCTGGCTACTTCGTCATCTGCAGGCGATAGCCGGGGATGAACCCCGTCACGCTGTCCAGGTCGATGATGATCGCCACGCCCTTCTTCTCGGCGTCGGCGTCACGTTCGCGCTGCGGCATCGTAGCGTAGACCTGGTCGCGCAGCGGGTCGCCGGCCGCCGCGACGCGGCCTTTACCCTTGAACGTCACCACGGCGGCCGAACGCCCGTGGTCCGGCGTCGGCTCACGGTAGACCGCTGTCAGGTTGGGGTTCCTGGGCAGCGCGCCGCTCGTGCTGCCTTCCGGGTTGCGGGCCCACATGCCCAGCTGCGTCTCGCTCACCACGACGAGGCTGCCGCGGTAGGACATGCCCGGCCGTCCCTGCTCGTCCACGTAGGCGACGATGATCGGCCAGTCGTTGGGGACGTAGGCGTCCATGACTTTCTGCTTCAGCGCGTCGTTGATCTTCAGCTCGGTTAGCGTCTCCATCGGAGGCGGTGTCGTCACTTGGCAAAACTCCTCACTGTGAAATATCGCTCGGGGCGCATTATAGCCACGCGCGCCCCCTAGAGGCTCTTTTCGCCGCAATCCACGTCTGCTCACTCGCCGGGCAGCAAAGGCCGGCGCAAGCTACCGACAACTGAGGGCAAGGAGTGCCCGCCTTGAAATCAGAAGCCGGTCAGACCACCACCGAGCTCGGCCTCATCCTGGTCATTCTCTCCATCGCCGCACTCGCCGTCGTCAGCATCGTGGCGGGCAGCGTCAACGACCTCTACTCCCACGCCGAGTCGCTGATCCACGAGGCGATCACCTAGCCCGAACCAGCCCAGTTGTCTCTACGAGGACGCTGGCGCTATTCTTTGCCATCCCGCAGTCTTGTTCCCCGTGTCAGTCCAAGGCTGAAGGCAGCGCGCCCCGGGCGCCGGCCTTCAGCGTATGGATTCGTCCGAGCGCAGGGAGGCAAACGCAGTGATCCAAGGGGTCAAAGAGAAGCCGTACTACAACCGGGTAGCGTTGGTGGGCATCGCGATGTACCTGTTCATCGCCGCTGTGATCCTCGTCGCGATCTTGATCTTCGAGCCGTCCAGCGCGGCTTTTCCGATCATCATCGCGGTCGTCGCATCGATCGTCGGCGCCCTGATCTACTTCCTCAAGCAGCCCTGGGGGTCCGTCTTCGCCGTTCTCGGCGGCGCGTTCGGCGTCCTGTTTGGGCTGGACGGCGTAGCCCTCACGCTCTCCTCGCCGCAGTCGTTCTTCGATTTCGCCTTCACCCTGTTCATCCTGCCGGGCGGCATTCTGATCCTCGTCGCAGGCATCACCGGCCTCGTCCAGCACTTCAAGCACAGCACCAGCGCCACCGGTCCCGCCGGCGTGACGCTGGCGATCAAGGGCGGCCTCGGGGTCATCGTCGCGCTTGCGATCATCTCGGCGGTCCTTACTGTCGCGAGCATCGGCGGCCTCTCGGCGGCGGAGAAAGAGGGCGCGGAGACGATTACGGCGGAGGAGGCGAAGTTCGATACGGACGCGCTGACCGCCTCCGCCAGCGGCACGACAAAGATCGTCTTCAAGAACGACGACCCGTACCTGCACACCTTCACCATCGATGACCTCGACGTCGACCTGAAGGTAGGGCCGGGCTCCGAGAAGCTGGCGGAGTTGGATTCGCCCAAGGCGGGGACGTACGAGTTCTACTGCCGCGTCGCCGGCCACGAGAACATGAAGGGCATCCTGACGGTCCAGTAGCGGCAGGGAACGCCCGGCCTCTCCCGCCCACGCCTCGCGGTCTTGCCGCCGCATGCCTCTTGCAAACCTCGCGCGGTTGGCGCTTACTAGACGGGGCGATCCCTAACGCGAAGGTTAGAGATTGCTGGTTTTGAACATGGGGGGCACCCCCAAACCCCCGCTAAAGGGGCTGACGGTAGGTTCTAAGGCCTTCGAGGAGTAAGCCAGTGTTAAGCAACCAGGACAACGAAGAACTCGTGCATTGAAAATGGGGGGACACCCCCAAGCCCCCGCTAAAGGGGCTGACGGTAGGTTCTAAGGCCTTCGAGGAGTAAGCCAGTGTTAAGCAACCAGGACAACGAAGAACTCGTGCATTGAACATGGGGGCACCCCCAAACCCCCGCTAAAGGGGCTGACGGTAGGTTCTAAGGCCTTCGAGGAGTAAGCCAGTGTTAAGCAACCAGGACAACGAAGAACTCTGTCGCGTGGGCCCCGGTACGCTTATGGGCGACTTCATGCGCCAGTTCTGGATGCCGGCCGTGCGCTCCGGTGAGCTGCCGGTCGTCGACGGCCCGCCGCTGCGCGTGAAGCTGCTCGGCGAGGAGTTGATCGCGTTTCGCGGCACGTCGGGCAAGGTGGGTCTGATCCAGAACGCCTGCCCGCACCGCGGCGCATCGCTGTTCTTCGGCCGCAACGAGGAAGAAGGGCTGCGCTGCGTCTACCACGGCTGGAAGTTCGACACCGCCGGCGCCTGCGTCGACATGCCGTCTGAGCCCGCCGAATCGAACTTCAAGAACAAGGTACGGGCGCGCGCCTACCCGGTGGAGGAGCGCAACGGCATCCTCTGGGCCTACCTGGGCCCGCGCGAGGTGCCGCCGCCGCTGCCGCAGCTCGAGGCGAACATGGTCGAAGGCGCCACCGTCAATACCGTGCTGCGCGAGTGCAACTGGATGCAGGCTCTCGAAGGCGACATCGACACGGTGCACTTCATCTTCCTGCAC
>DATDOP010000180.1:0-2836 GCA_035293185.1 Dehalococcoidia bacterium
ATCGTCCAGCGCAGCAGCGGCGCCTGCAGCTGCTCGCGTACGGCCTGCAGCAGGAAGACGTCCTCGATGATCCCCCAGCCGGGCGACTCCGTACGCAGCGCGACGCAGCCCACGGGCACCCCGGAGGACGTCGTCACGAGCTTCAGCCAGCGCGAATCCGAGTACAGCGTGTCGACGCCGCCCGAGGTCAGAGGCGGCAGTCCCGCAACTTCCGCCTCGAGGCGCGAGATTGTGTCGCGGTCGGCCTCCGTGGCGTCTCGCACCTGAAAACCGCCCTCGATCGTGTCGCCGGGGTCGTCCTGCTCGGGGACAGTGAGGTAGTCCAGCTCTACCCAGTGGCCGCCTTCGCTGAGGGCGCTCTCCCAGAACAGCGTCTCCGCCAGCGCCCGGTTCGGACGATCGCGGAAGTGGATGACGACGCCGCGGGGCGCTTCCTGCTTGCTGGAGCCTCGCGTGCAGCGGTCGAAGACCTCGTTGAAGTGGTTGCTGAACTCCTGAACCTCCGGGAAGGCGTAGTGCACCTCCAGGAAGTCGCGGTACGGCCGGCCGGCGGCCGTCGCTTCGCCATCGATGACGATCAGCTGCGGCCGGCGCTCTTCGATGCGCTTGAACTGTTCTTCGGTCAGCGTGAAGGACTTGACGGGCTGCTTCAAGGCACGGCGCCAGGGGCCGGCGTTGGCAAGGGGGTCTAGTCTGCGAAACTGCACCATCGTTATTGCCTCTAATCTGGGTTAGTCGGGCCACTCGCCACTGTAGACGAAGGCCGCCGGTCCTGTTAGAAAAACGTTGCCGCTCCCGTTCCATCGCAGCGTCAGCACGCCGCCGGGCTCGTTGACTTCGACAAGGTCGTCGACCCAGCCGTGCAGCCGGGCCGAGACCATGATTGCGCACGCGCCGGTGCCGCAGGCCTGCGTCTCGCCCACGCCACGCTCCCAAGTACGCGAAACGATGTGGCTTCGATCTATGACCTGCGCGACCTCGAAGTTGACGCGCGCCGGGAACAACGCGTGATGCTCGACTTTGGGGCCGACATCGCGCAAGGGGAACGACGCCACCGGGCTCTGGATGAAGTGCACGGCGTGCGGGTTGCCCATGGAGACGCAGCTCACGGCGTAGTCGCGTCCGTCAAGGGCAATCGGCAGGTCCAGCACCGGCGCCGGGCGCTCAACGGCCACCGGGATCTCGTCAGCCTTGAATCGCGGCGGTCCCATGTCGACGGTCGCGCCCACCACCTCAGCGCCGCGGCGCTGCAGCTGCAGGACGATCTCTCCCGCGCCCGTATCGACGCGCAGCGTGTCGCCGTCCGGCTTCGCGAGGCCCGTTTCGACGACGTACTTCGCGAAGCAGCGCACGCCGTTGCCGCTCAGCTCCGCCTCGGAGCCGTCGGCGTTAAACAGGCGCATGCGCGCGTGGGCTTTGTTCGCGGAGCGCAGCGCGATGATCAGCCCGTCGGCGCCGGCGCCGAGGTTCCGCTCGCAGATCGCCTGCGCGATCGCGCTCCAGTTACGCTCGGGGCCGTTGCCGTCGACGAAGATGAAGTCGTTGCCGGCGCCGTGATACTTGGCGAATCTCAAGTCTGCGTCTCCTGGGCCGGCAGCATCAGATCGAGGTACGAAGCACGGATGCAATCGCTCCATTCGAATCCGAGTTCACGAATGAGCCAATCGATGCGGCGCTTCGCTGCCGCCTCGTCCTCTGCAACCGGAACCTCGAACTCGATGAAGCTCCCCAGCCCTTCAACATTATCGAGATGGATACGCGTGGCGTCCAGCCTGAGCAAGGTTCGGTGCTTGCGCACTACCGCCAGACAAGACAGGGCTGGACCCAGGATCTTGAGCAGAGAATCCGGCTCCTCGATGCGTACCAGATCGTAGTCGCTGGCCCGATTGGCGCCATCCTCGTCGCGCTGATAGTAAACCAACTCCGCAGGCTGACCCACCGTCTCGCGCAGTTTGAGCCGACCCGTGGAAACCTTGAAGTACGTGTCGGTTTGCGGCAACACGCCCTCCAGGCTGGCCCCGAGTGCCTCCGCCCGATGCAACGCGCGCTCGGGGTCGTCCAGCCGCGCTTTGAATTCGAGATTACGCATCGCGTGATTCCAGCCAGGTGCGCGCGGCTTTGACACAAAGGTCGGCGGCTTCGTCTCCGGCGTTGATCCAGCCGATGCGCGGGTCCGCCGGCTTGAACCAGGCGTTCTGGCGCCGGACGAGACGATGGTTCGCCAGCTTGTGCAGCCGGACCGCCTCCGCGAGGTCGATTTCGCCGTCCAGGTGCTGCGAGACCTCCCGGTACCCGACGCCGCCGCGGATTGGAGCGGCATCGTCCCGTCCCCCGGCTCGCAGGCGGCGTACCTCGTCGACGAAGCCCGCGCCGTACATGGCGTCGGTGCGCGCGTCGAGGCGGGCGTAGAGTTGGTCGCGCGGCAGTCTCAACCCCAGGACGAGCACGTCGGCGTCGATCGGGCTGCGGCCCTGGCAGGCGGCCAGCGGGCGTCCCTCGCGCTGCACCACTTCGATGGCGCGCACGAGGCGCCGCGGGTTGGCGGGGTCGATGCGGCTCGCGGCGTCGGGATCCAGACTCCGCAGGCGCCCGAGCAGCGCCGGCGTCCCGCCCGCGGCCGCCAGCGCTTCGAGTTCCGCGCGCAGGGCGGGGTCAGGCGCAACGCGCGGCACCTGCCAGCCCTCGAGCAGCGCCCAGACGTACTGTCCGCTGCCGCCCGCGAGGATCGGCAGCCTGCCGCGAGACCAGACGTCCTGCAGCGCGGCGTGGGCGAGGTCCAGGTAGCGCGCCAGCGTCAGCTGGTCTTCCGGGTTGGCGATGTCGATCAGGTGGTGAG
>DATDOP010000181.1:0-6216 GCA_035293185.1 Dehalococcoidia bacterium
CGGATGATCTGGCGCGAGGCGTTGGCGCGGGCAGAGAAGACCAACACCATGACGCGCGCGTTCTCGATCGCGTCGATGATCGCTTCGCTCCAGTCGGAGCCGGGCAGGATGTCACGCGGGGCGATCCAGGCGCGGATGCCCCTGGCCTCGAGTGAGGCGCAGACAGCATCAGCCGTCGGCTTGTCGTCGGACGCGTACGAGACGAAGACGTCGTGGGCGATGCCAGCCACCTCGCGGGCTCACACGTCGGGGCGCCACGATTCTAACAAACGCGTCGCGGCGAGGCTGCTACTGGATCGGCTGGCCACCGACGGGAGTCTCAGCGACGGAGGCGAACAGGCTCTGGACGATGTGCGGGATGACGAGCAGTGACACGCCGGAGATCACCATCATGACCACGCCGTAGTTGAAGATGCGATAGCGGTGGCCGCCGCCGGCGGCGTAGGGAGCGAAGGAGTTGGCAAAGGTCAGCATGAGGATCGAAACCACGACCAGGAGGTGGATGAAAGTCGCGTCCGGTGCGGCGAAAACGATGGCGTTGCTGACGCCGGCTTCGGCGATCAAGTCGCTGTCCAGGTTCTGGTCCTGGACCTCGGAGATCTTGTTGCCAAAGATCAGCACCACCTCCGTGACAAAGAGGATGATGCCGAGCAGCGCCGCGTGCATGGGCACAACGACGAAGGCGAAAGAGTTGGAGACCATGGAGCGAGAGGCGCGCAGCAGGGAAACCTTCTGGCCGAAGGCGGAGGCGAGATCGCCGACGGCGGCGGGGTCACCACCGACCTTGATGCCGTCGGAGAAGATGCGGACGCAACGCGTGATCAGCTCGGAGCCGGACTCGCCGGCGAGACGCGCCCAGGTCATCTCCGGTGAAAGGTCGTTGGTGAGCCGGACGTAGAGCTTGCGGACGTGGGGCTCCATGGCGCCGAGGGAGCGGCGGTTGAGGCGCGACAGGCCTTCGGCGACGGTGGTGCCGACGGCGCCCATGACGCTGCCGAGGCCGCGCAGGAAGGCGGGCAGGTCCTTGTCGCGCTTATCGATCTTGTTGTCGTCCAGCCAGACCAGCCAGGCAATGGGCGTGAGCAGCAAGGCGGTGACGATCATGGCGATGCCGAGGCTGAGGATGATCCAGCCGAGCACGAAGAGGGGCCCGGCGATGGTGAACAAGACTACCGCCAGCTTATCGATCTGTTGCTGCTCGGCGGAGCGCCTGGCGAGGCGATGCGTCTTCACCTCATGCGGGGCGACGGTGAAGATGATCCAGCCGCCGGCGGCGGTAACCAGCATGACGATGAGCGCCAGGCCGGCGATGGCGATGGTGCCCACGGGGTAGATCATCATCGAGACGAGGGAGATGACGACGATCAGGGTGGTGGAGACGATGAGGGCGATGTAGGCGTCGGTCCACTTGCGCAGCGACTCCATATCGCGCTCGTACTTCTTGCCGAAGAGCTCCAGCTGGACGTCGGTCTCGCGCTTGAGGAAGTCCGCCTCGGATTCACCAGCGGAGAGGGAGGTGGCGAAGTGGAGCAGCAGGTTCTGCACGCTGTCTTCCTTGGCGGCCTCGCCGACGAGCTCGCAGGCCTGCGAATAGTCGTAGTTGAGGCGCTGGGCGACGCGGTGGACGCGCCGGAAGTACTTGGACGTGCTGTAGTCCAGCTCTGCGGTGCCTTCGAAGAGCTTGTCGCGGGCGATGCCGGACGTGGCGACGGCCGACATGTGGGTGAGCTGCGTGATCAGGTCGAAGTCGATCGGCTCGCGGCTGAACAGCGACTGCGGTCCGAAGTCGTCCTCGATGATTTTGCGGCCCGGGGCTTCGGGATCAGATGATCCCTTGCCTCTGAGCCTGGGCAAATGCTTTATAGAGATCAAAGAAGTTTGTCCTTCCGGCTTCCAGTAGCCGTTCGAACAGGCGCGCCCGTTTCGCCATTTCGTCGTAGATGGCGCGCTTGTTCTGTGGGTCGATGCCACGAGCGGGCGCGACCCGGTTTTCGAGCAGGTAGCTGTTCATGTGACCGGTAGCTTCAAAGGTGTCGTTGTGCGGCACCCAGCGGTAGACCTCGATGAATGAGAAGGCATCGGCGGCGCTGTCGTAGCCGATGAGCTCGTTGATGCTGAGGATGCGGCGCCCCGGGCGGCCGTTGGGCAGGCGCACGGCGCTGGCGATGCAGACGACATTGAGGTTATCGACGTAGGCCTTGGGCACGCTGATCGGCGCACCGGTGA
Source organism: Dehalococcoidia bacterium (assembly GCA_035293185.1). GTDB lineage: Bacteria > Chloroflexota > Dehalococcoidia > DSTF01 > WHTK01 > WHTK01. The sequence continues at coordinate 2,227 of DATDOP010000181.1, forward strand.
GACGCTGGATCAGCTTCTCGACGGAGGAGGCGTGGAAGGTGGCGGCCACGGCGTGACCGGTCTGCATGGCCTGGAAGGCGATGGCGCCTTCCTCACCACGAATCTCACCGACGAGGATGGCGTTGGGCCGCTGACGCAGGGCGGCGCGTAGCAGAGAGAACATGGTGACGCCGCCGCCGTCCGCCGCGGACATCGAACCGCGCACCACCTCGCGCGTCCAGTTGGCGTGCGGCACCTGAAGCTCCGGCGTGTCCTCAATGGTGACGATCTTGCCGGACGGTATGTAGAACGCGGTGAGCGCGTTGAGCAAGGTGGTCTTGCCGGAGGCCGTCTCACCGGAGACGAAGAGGTTGAGGCCTTCGCCGATGATCATCGAGAGGTAGGCAGCCATCTCCGAGCTGATGCCGCCGCTGGCGATGATATCGAGAATGCTCAGCGGGACGGCCGTGAACTTACGGATGGTGAAGTTGCTGCCGCGCGTCGAAACATCGTTGCCGTAAACGATGTTGATACGCGAGCCGTCCGGCAGCGTGGCATCGGAAATCGGGTTCTTGTAGGTGACGGGCTTCTTGATCTTCTCCGAGAGGCGCAGGACGAAGTCATCCAGCGCTTCGGTTTCGTCGAAGGTGATGTTCGACTTGAGGCCGCCGAAGAGCTTGTGCTCGATGAAGATGGCGCCGACGCCGCTGCAGCTGATGTCTTCGATGTTCGGGTCCTGGATCAGGGGCTGGAGCGGGCCCAGACCGATCTTCTCGCGCAGCACAACGTACTTGAGCGCATCGAGCTCTTCGGGCGTGACCGTGATGTCTTCATCCTCGCCGTCGGCGTTCTTCTTCTTGCGGCCGAAGGGGAGGAAGCTCTTGCCGCCGCCGCCACTACTGCTTCGACGCTTGCCGTGCACTTTGACGTGGTCATCCACGGCCTTGAGCAGGACTTCAGCCTTCTGGTCATCGTCTTCGCAGCCTTCGAGCTCGTCCACGTAGTCCAGGAGATAGGTGTCGATGCGGGTGCTGATCCAGCTGAGGTCGGACTCGCCGAGGGAGGGCTCGATGGACGCGTAGCTGTCGCGGGCGTCTTCCGGGTCGCTGATGATATGGACGAAGAGCCCGCCGCCGACGGCATAGATGAAGTTCTTGAACTTCACCTCGCCGGCCTTGCGGTCCGCCTTCTCGTAAAAGTCGGGCTCGCCGCCCAGCGCGCCGAGGTCGAGGCCGGCGAGGTAGTAGGCGAGATGGGGATGCGCCGCCGAGGCTTCGTGCAGGGCGCGGAGCATCTCCGCCTTGGGATCTTCCGGTGGCGGCGGTGTCTGTACTTCAGGCCGGGGCTTGGGACGCTTCTTTTTTCTGGTAGCGGTCTCGCTCATGCCTTCGCCTTCGTCACCGGGATGATCCTCATACCCAGGTTCGGCTCGACATCGAAGGAAATGATGTTGCCGGTGCTCTTGGCGGCGCCGCGTACTTTCGCGACCTCCAGCACCTTGATCAGCTGCGTGCCCACCTCTTCCACGCGGAGGCGCAGGTGGGCGTCACACATGGAGCGCAGCCGGGTCAGCAGTTGTTCTGTGGAGGCGTAGGAGTGCATGGTCAGGATCAGGCTGCGCCCCTGGTCACAGAGGTCCTTGGCGCGGGAAAAGAAATCCAACGTCTCAGCTTCTGAGGCGTGGGTCACGAAGGCTGTCAACGAGTCGACGATGACGACGTCAGCGGCGCTATGGGCGATGTGGTCCAGCAGCAGCTTGAAGATGCGACGCGACTGTTCCTCCGTGAAGCTGTTCGGCACGGGGTAGACGTTGATGCGGCCGACGATGAAGAAGTCGTCGATGCCGAGGGCCAGGGAGGTCATCTGGCGGAACAGGCTGGGCGTGGTGTTCTCGGTGGTGTACATGTCGATGCGGAGGCCGCTGCGCAGGGTGCCCCAGGTGAACTGCTGCACGAGGACGCTCTTACCGGCGTCAGACTGGCCCTCGATCAAAGTGAGAGAGCGCAGCGGCAGGCCGCCGCCGATCTTCTTATCGATCTCGCCGTTGCCGGTGGTGACCAGTTTGGGGGCTACGGTGCTGACCAAGACGTCTCCTAGCTGGTGAAGGCAGCTTCCACGGTGCTACCCAGCTCCGTGCTGATAACGAGCGAGTTGTTCTGGCCCGCGGCGATACCCGGAACGAGGTCCAGCCGCAGCTGGGCGGTCTCGCCGGGGTTGAAGATGCCGGGCTCGAAGCCGTCATCCAGGATGGAGACCAGGGTCCAAGCGTTGGCGGCGGGAGCGCCGTCGTTGTAGGGCAGCCAGACGCTGACCTGGGTCGTGGGGCCGTCGTGATACGTGACGATCAGGTCGAGGCGCTCGAATGTCGCGAGGCGCGACTGGCCGTCGTTGCGCAGATCGAAGGTGACGAAATTGCCAGACGGGTCGACGCTGGTGTTCTGGACGGTAAGCTGGGTGCTCGTCCTCTCGACGAGGCGAGATTCCATAGCGCGCAGGCTCGTGCCCAGGTTTTCGTAGCTCTCCAGGCTGCCGCGACCCATGATCGAGATTGCGACCAGAATGATGGCACCGATGATCAGGGAGGGGATTGCGTTTTCCATGCCTAGACCGTGAAGAACCTGGCGTCGCTGATGCCGTTAGGCGCGACAAGCTTGATGTAATAAGTGGTACCGGTGGCGAGGTTGTAGTCCAGCGTGAGGGTCACCCTGAGAGTCGCGCTGGGATTCCAAACCGTGTCGTTCTCTATCGTGTAGTCCCAGCAGGGCGCGACACATCCGGGTCCGCCGTAAGGAATGCGCACGAAGCTATCACCGGGGCCGAAGAACACGTCGACGCGGTCGAGGGGCCTGACGGAGATTCTGCCGACGTTCTTGGTCCAGGCGTCGACGGTGGGGGACGCGTCGGCGCCGGCGGCGTGAATGATCTCGATAGACGTGCTGATCCGCGAGTCGACGCTATCGGCGGACGAGACGAGCGCGCCGTTGGTACGGGAGATGGCGGGCATAAGGGCGTTCATCACCGCGATGATGGCGGCGATGCCGGCAACGGTGAGCATCACCGTTGCAATTGCTTTCTCCACGGCTTGCCCTCCTAGCTAGCCCTGCGCAGGGAGCCTGAGCTCCCGTAGCCTTGTTCAGCGTCCTCGAGCAGCGCCGAAAGCTCCCGAAGCGCCAGGAGGTAATCGCTGACGCCGGTGCGGCGCTTCTCCTGATCTTTCGGGAAGAGCGGCGCCGCCAGCCTGGTCAGCGTCTCTTCCAGTTCGGATTCGATGAGGCCGCCGTAGCGCGCCATGGAGAGGACGATATCGAGGTCATTCGCGTCCATGCGAGACGTCACGTCCTGGGTCCAAGCCATGAGTGTGGCCAGTGCGCCGATGCTCCAGCGGGGTTTACCGGCGGGGCCCGAGGGCGCAGTTCGGCGCGTTACGTCTGTCTCAACCGCAGCCTGGGGCTGCGAGCTTGTGAGTTGATCTGCGTGGGGCTCCGGGTCCTGCGCGGGGTTTAGCTGGATGACCTTTGGCGGGCCTTCCGGTTCGGCAGCGTGCGCGGGTTCCGGGGCTGCGGTTGGCACGGGCATGAGCTCATACGTGTCGACGGCGAACGGGTTTTCCCGCGCCAGTACGGCGGTGCGGACTTCCTGGAGGATGGTCTTGATCTCGCCCTTGAGGACGGCGACCTCTTCCTCTAACGCTGGTCGCTGGCCAATTCCACCGACTGGGCCAAGACGGCCGCCAGGTTCCAGGAACTTCAGAAGGCCTGGCAGGAAACCGGTCCGGTCCCGCGCGAAGCCGCGCGAGACCTGGCGCAGCGGTTCCGTGCCGCCTGCAACACGTTCTTTACGAGACGCCGCGACGATCTGGCGTCGAAGAAGAAGGAGTGGAACGAGAACCTCGCCCGCAAGGAAGCGTTGTGCGAACGGGCGGAAGCGCTGGCCGAATCCACGGACTGGGACGCCGCGGCGTCCGAACTCAAGAAACTGCAGGCCGACTGGAAGACCATCGGCCCCGTCCGG
>DATDOP010000182.1:0-3612 GCA_035293185.1 Dehalococcoidia bacterium
CAAGGAGCAGGTCGGCGCCGACATCTACGTCGATGACTCGCCCGACAACATCCTCAAGCTGCGCGAGAAGGGCTTCTACACGATCTGCTACGCCAACAGCACCAACGCCGACATCGGCCCGCCCTTCGCCGGCTCCTGGGCAGACGTCTACCGCCTCGTCCACGCCCGCGCAGAGGAGCTTAAGCGCACGAAGTAGTACCATCTAGGACGCCCGGAGCCATCATTAGGCGCTCCCCTCCTGGGGTGGCAATGAGAAGTCGAAATCAGGGCTCGACAGCCCCTTCAACGGGGCATCACGCTTGGAGACCCCCTTCAGCGGGGGCATGGGAGTGTCCCCATCCGGAGGTAACCGGATAAACGATTCGAGACCCCCTTTAGCGGGGGCATGGGGGTGCCCCCCATTTAGACAAAGGAGACACCGTGGTAGACCAGGCCACCCTCGACCGCGCCAGAGACCACATCGGCGCCCTGATCCAGGAGCAGCTCGCGCGCGTCGAGCGCCTCAAGAACGCGCCCGACTGGTTCGACTACCAGACCGCGCCCCACATCCGCATCGGCGTTTGCGGCGGTGACGGCATCGGCCCCTTCATCACCGGCGAGTCCGTCCGCGTCCTGAAACACATCCTCGACCCCGAAGTGAAGAGCGGCAAAATCGAGTTCAAGGTCATCGAAGGCCTGACGATCGAGAACCGCGCCGCTCAGATGAAGGCCCTGCCGGACGAGGTCGTCACGGAGCTGCACAAGTGCCAGGCGGTGCTCAAGGGCCCCACCACGACGCCTCAGCGCGGCGACCCCTGGCCGAACATCGAATCCGCCAACGTCGCCATGCGCCGCGAGCTGGACCTCTTCGCCAACGTCCGGCCCGTGCGCGTCCCCTCCCAGGGCATCGACTGGATCTTCTTCCGTGAGAACACGGAGGGCTCTTACATCCTCGGCAGCCGCGGCCTGCGCGTCACCGAAGACCTCGCCTTCGATTTCACCGCCGTGACCGTCCAGGGCAGCGAGCGCCTGCTCCGCCTCGCCTTCGAGCACGCGAAGAAGACCGGACGCAACCACGTCACCGTCGTGCACAAGGCCAACATCATCAAGCTCACGGACGGCATGTTCCTGGACATCGCCCGTGACGTCGCCAAAGACTACCCCGAGGTCAAGTGGGACGACTGGATCGTCGACATCATGACCGCCGCGCTGGTGAACCCGCAGCGCCGCACCGGCTTCAGCGTCATCGCCGCCCCCAACCTCTACGGCGACATCATCACGGACGAGGCGGCCGAGTTCCAGGGCGGCGTCGGCACCGCCGGTAGCGCCAACCTCGGCAAGGCCAACGCCATGTTCGAGGCGATCCACGGCTCGGCGCCGCGCATGGTCAACGAAGGCCGCGCCCAATTCGCCAACCCCACCAGCATGATCGTCGCGGGCAAGATGCTCCTCGAGCACATGGGCTACACGGACCGCGCCCAGCGGCTGGACATGGCCCTCGACATCTGCGGCCAGTACGAGAAGAAGCTGGTCATGACGGGACGCGACACCGGCGCGACCGGCGCCGACTACGCGAACTACATCATGGACACGCTGCAAGACCCGCAGCTCGACGCCCGCTGGCAGCAGTACGCCGGCGCGGCGAAGTAAGACGCCAGGCGAGGAGATGGAGAAGCAGGTCTTCACCGCCGGGATACCGCTCACGGGCGGTCCCTTCAACCTCTGCGTGCGCTTCGGCCCCCTGCTTTTCATCTCCGGCCTGCCTCCCTTCGACGAGGCCTATTCGGCGCAGCTGCGCGAGGCTCGTGCCAACGGCGGTCCGCTGCCGCCGCCGCCCAACATGCCCTTCGAGCAAGAAGCCACCACGGTCATGAATCGCGTCAAAGCCCTGCTCGAAGAGGCGGGTTCCAACATGGACTGCCTGCTCAAGGTCAACGTCTGGCTCAAAGACCAGCGCAACATGGAGATCTTCGACCGCATCTACCGCCCCTACTTCAGCGACACCGCCAGCCTGCCCGCCCGCACCCGCCTCCAGGCCGGCGCCACACCCCTCGATTGCGGCCTCGAGGTCGAAGCCATCGGCTACGTCCCCGGAGCGACCTGGTAGATCTGGGCGAGGAGGCCGGGCGCCGCGTACCGGACAACTGAGGGAACATACAAGGTAGACGAATGAAACCCTCCCTGGCAGGAATTCTGCCGCTGGCCAGAAGTAAACTAGTTCCATGGAACAGGAACACAAGCAGCGGCTCATATCCCGGCTGAATGCGCTAAAGAAAGCCGTGGAAGAGAATGACCTGCCAGATGACGTCCTTGAGGCCGTCTACGCGGAGCTGAATCGCGTGGACGCCTTGTTCCCCCCAGGCGTAAAGACGCATAGCATCATGGAGCTTGCTGGCCTGGGCGCAGAGTATTGGCGTTCTATCGACGTCGAGAAGTACATCCGTGAGGAACGCGATTCTTGGGAGAGACCTGACGATTGGCCCGACCCTCGTTAGTCGATGAGCTCGTCGACGGAGGAAGTGTTGCGTTCGACGCTGACTCGCTGATCTACTTCGTGGAACGTCACGATCGATTCTTTCCGATTCTCCGGCCGGTCTTCGCCCGAGTTGCTTCAGGTGGCATCAACGGCCACGCGGCGTCCTTAACGCTTCTGGAAGTGCTGGTTGGGCCGCTGCGTGCGGGACGCGCGTCTTTGGCCGCCGCTTACAGAGATTTGCTACTGACGAGTCAGGGATTTAGTCTGCATTCGCTCGATGCCTCTGTTGCTGAAAGAGCGGCGGCGCTCAGGGCAACGTGGGGCCTACGTACGCCGGACTCAGTGGTAGCAGCAACGTCATTACAGGCTGGATGCACCCACCTCGTCACCAATGACTCCGCCTTTCGCAGGGTCCCAGACCTCATCGTTTTAGTCGTCGAAGACTTCTTATAGCCAGGAGACAGACAACACATGAGCGGACGCAAGAAAGTAACCATCGTCGGCGGCGGCCAGACGGGCGGCATCATGGCCTACCGCCTCGCTGAGAAGAACATCTGCGACATCGTGATCAAAGACGTCGCCGAATTCGCCCAGCACCACGGCAAGGCCCTCGACATCTACCAGGGCTCCTCCTTCGCCGGCTTCGAAACCACGCTCACCGCCACCGACGACTGGGACGCCACCGCCGGCTCCGACGTCGTCGTCATCACCTCCGGCGCGCCGCGCAAGCCCGGCATGACCCGCGAAGAGCTGCTCCAGGGCAACGCCGACGTCGTCGGCGAATACGCCGCCAAGAACGCGATCAAGCTGAGCCCGGACGCGATCATCATCGTCTTCGCCAACCCCATGGACGTGATGTGCCACGCCGCGCTCAAGGCCACCGGCCTGCCCCGCGAACGCATCATCGGCCAGGGCGGCATGCTGGACAGCTCCCGCTTCCGCACCTTCATCGCCATGGAGCTCGGCGTCGCCCCGCGCGACGTCCACGCCTACGTCCTCGGCGGCCACACCGACGCCACCATGGTGCCGATCGTCTCCCAGGCCCGCGTCGGCGGCATCCCCCTCGAGAGCCTCGTCTCCAAGGCCCGCATCGAAGCCATCGTCAAGCGCACGATGAACGGCGGCGCCGAGCTCGTCGAGCTCTACAAGACCGGCTC
>DATDOP010000183.1:0-3062 GCA_035293185.1 Dehalococcoidia bacterium
CCCGGGGATGCCGTGTTCGTCGGTGAGGGCGTCGATGTCACGGCTGAGGTGGAGTCTGGTGTTGGTGTGGAAGTCGCCGAGGGCCGAGGCGTCAGAGTGAGAGTAGGGCTGGGCGTTGAGGTCGCGGTCGGGCTGGGCGTCGAAGTCGGCGTAGGCTGAGGCGTCAGGGTCGAAGTGGGGGTAGGGCTGGGCGTTGAGGTCGCAGTCGGCGTGAAGGTCGGGGTCGGGCTGGGCGTCGAAGTGGCGGTTGGCGTCCTGGTCGGCGTCGCCGTGGGTGAGGGCACGGGGCAGAATGGCACCTGCGCGGCGACCCGGCCTGCGCTGCTGGCGGGTATCAGATTGGCCACGCCCCAGATGATGGCGAGTACAAAGGCGGTTACTAGAAGTCTGAGTCCGGTGGCTCTGAATCTCATTCCTGCGCCAAGCTAGTCCCCTTCCATAAGGGACTGTCGGCACAAATTGCCCACTCGCTCAGCGCAAAACGGTCTGGCCGGAAGCAGAACCCGGGTTAAGCAACGAACGAGGAAATGAAGAGGCGGCCCCGCGTGGGGCCGCCTCTGTTTCGCTTATCCGGGAAGGTCTTAGGGGTTGAGAGCCTTGACCTTGGCGCGGGCGCCGGCCTTGTCCTTGTACCAGAGGGCGTTGATTTCCGTATAGGGCTTCATGTTGGCCGGCACGTCATCCTCGGCGAAGATGGCGGTTACCGGGCAGGCGGGCTCACAAGCGCCGCAGTCGATGCACTCATCGGGGTCGATGTAGAGCATGATGTCGTCGGTGTCGTCCTCGGACGCGGTCGGGTGAATGCAATCGACGGGACAAACGTCGACGCAAGAGCGGTCCTTGGTGCCGATGCAGGCATCGGTGATCACGTAAGCCACGGATTATCTCCTTTTGTTCTCTGTCCCCACTGCCGCTCATTCTAAAACGGCCTTTGGGCTAGAGGGAAGCCATTCCCGTCCCATCCGGCTGACCCGTCGCGGCGATTTTACCCAGCCGTAACGTTGGTGCAACTGCTTAGCGTCCGAAGGGCCACCAACCTTTGCGTTTCTGTGGCGCTGCGGCCGTTTCAGGCTCGTCAGCGAGGCCGGCGGTCTCTTCATCAATGCGGCGGCGAAGCAGGAGCATGCGCTCGGCAATCGCCAGCGGCGCCTCCGAGTCTGCCTCGATCTCGACGAAGAGGTGACGCAGCGAGCTATCGAAGCCGGGCACAGTGCTGCGGTGCCCGGTCCCGGACTCGAGCGAACCGGCGCCGAGCATCGCGTACGCCTTCAGCTCGGTAATCGAGCCGAGCATGGCGGACAACAGGCGCTGGGCCTGGTTCGGGCGCAGCTCGATACCGGCGACGGCCATCCGCAGCTGGGGCTGCAGTGAGGCGGCCACCTCGGCGAGACCGTGCTCGACGGTCTGCTTGGTGATCGGGTCGAGCTCAGATCCGGGCCGGCCGAGATGATAGGCCACGGCGAGGAAGACGAGCCTGGCGTCTTCCTGCCGCAGCTGCAAGGTCACTTCGGGCACGTTAGAAAAAGAAGGCGCCGCCCGCGCAGGACGCGGACGGCGACATCAGGGCTGCTACTTGTGCATGCGCGCCCATCTGGTCTTCTTTCGCATCTTGCGGTACTTGTGCTTGCGGATCTTCTTGCGCCGCTTCTTTACGACGGAAGACATTCACCCTCCTCTGTTTCGGACACGAGCGCCATTATACTTTCTGCCCTCACGCTAGAGCTAGTCTTGGCTGCAAACGGCCTGCCAAACGGTCCACTTGAACCGGTTTACGAGTCCACGCTGGCCATTGGGTGTTGGGCGTAGGCGCTGGTCAGGTACTGTTGCAGCATACGCTGCGCCGTGAAGTAAGCGCCGTTGATCGCAATCGTACTGCGCATGACGCGGCCGAAGAGCGCCGGGGAACCGTAGAACAGCGGCAGGATGACGTAGCTGAGCTTGCTGTAGAGGGACATCGCCTCGCGGGCGGGGTCGTCTTCTTCATCCAGGCTGTCGCCGATGCTCCAGCCGGTGACGCCTTCGATCCAGCCCTCGGGCCACCAGCCGTCGAGGACGCTGAGGGAAGGGACGCCGTTGAGCGCCGCCTTCATGCCGGAAGTACCGGACGCCTCGAGGGGCTTCTGGGGGTTGTTGAGCCAGAGGTCGACGCCGGAGCAGAGCAGCTTGGCCAGCCCCATGTCGTGCTCTTCCAGGTAGACGACCGGGATCTCGTCGCGCAGGCCGTCGCGCGCGGCGATCACGCGCTTGATCAGGTCCTTGGCCGGCGCGTCGTGCGGGTGGGCCTTGCCGGCGTAGATGAACTGCAGAGGCCCCGCCTGGCGCGCGATGTTACGCAGGTTATCGGGCTGGCTGAACACGAGGTCGGCCCGCTTGTAGGCGGCGGCGCGGCGGGCGAAGCCTACGGTCATGACGGCCGGGTCCAGCCGGACGCCGGTGCGATTCGCCACCTCGGCGAAGAGGTGGCGCTTGGCGCGCTGGTGCGCCTCCAGAACGTCATCTACCAGCAGGTTGAGGGCCTGGCGCAGGTAGTGGTTGTCCAGGCGCCAGTTGGGAATCTCGCGGTCGAAGAGCTCGGCGAACGGCTCGGACACCCAGTTGCCGGCGTGAACGCCGTTGGTAATTGCCTCGATCTTGTAACCCGGGTAGAGGGCCTGAGCCACCTGGCCGTGGCGGCGGGCGACGCCGTTGACGTAGCGGGAGAAGAACAGACCGAGCTGCGTCATGTTGAGCAACTCGCCCTCGCGACAGGGCAGGCGTTCGAAGGTAGCAGCCATGGCTTCGCCGAGGACGCTGCGCACCAATTCCAGCGGGAAGCGGTCGTGACCGGCAGGGACGGGGGTGTGCGTCGTGAACACGCAGCGTTCGCGCACGGAGGCGATGTCACCTTCGGAGGGAGCCGGCGAAGAGCCCTTGGCTTCATCCAGGAGAGCAAGCGTGAGCAGGGCGCTGTGGCCCTCGTTCATGTGATAGGTCTCAATGGAGTCGTAGCCAAGCGAGCGCAGCATGGCGATACCGCCGATGCCGAGGATCGCTTCCTGGCGCAGACGGTAGCGCTGGTCACC
>DATDOP010000184.1:0-3082 GCA_035293185.1 Dehalococcoidia bacterium
GGCGCCGGAGAACATCCTCTACGTCGGGGACAGCCGGCTGGCGGACGTGACCGGCGCGAAGAACGCCGGCATGCACGCTGCCTGGGTGAACCGCGGCTCCGCGAACAAGGGCGCGAGCGACTGGGCGGGCACGCAGCGCGACCTCACGGAGCCGGACGTCGAGGTGGGGCGCCTGGACGGCGTGCTCGACTTCCTCGACCTGGCATGAGCCGCAAGCGAGACGAGTCGCGGCGGGTGTTCGCGGAGGCGCAGCGCTACCTGCCGGGTGGCGTTAACAGCCCCGTGCGCTCCTTTCGCGGCGTCGGCGGCGACCCGGTGGTCGTGGCCTCGGGCGCGGGGTCGCGGATCACGGACGCGGACGGCAACGAGTACATCGACTACTGCGGCTCCTGGGGACCGCTGATCCTGGGCCACGCACCGAAGGCCGTGGTCGAAGCGGGGCAGGCTGCGGCGGCGAAGGGGCTGACTTACGGCGCGGCGACCGAGGCCGAGGTCGAGCTGGCGAAGCTCGTCTGCCGGTACGTACCGTCGATCGAGATGGTGCGCTTCGTCAGCTCCGGCACAGAGGCGACGATGTCGGCGCTGCGGTTGGCGCGGGCGTTTACGGGACGCGACAAGGTCGTCAAGTTCGAGGGCTGCTATCACGGGCACGCGGACGGGCTATTGGTGCAGGCGGGATCCGGCGTAGCGACGCTGTCGTTACCGGATAGCGCCGGCGTACCGGAGTCGTACGCGGCGGAGACGCTGGTGGCGCCGTACAACGACATCGAGGCGGTGGATGCGCTGTTCCGTCGCCGCGGCGAGGAGATCGCGGCGGTGATCGTCGAGCCGGTGGCGGCGAACATGGGAGTGGTGCCGCCGGCGCCGGGCTTCCTGGAGATGCTGCGCACGCTGTGCAGCGACCACGGCGCGCTCTTGATCTTCGACGAGGTGATTACCGGCTTCCGGGTGGGTCTCGGCGGTTACCAGGCAGCTTCGGGCGTGATGCCGGACCTGACCTGCTTGGGCAAGGTGGCCGGCGGCGGCATGCCGGTGGGCGCCTACGGCGGGCGCCGCGAGGTGATGCAGCTGGTGGCGCCACTGGGCCCCGTTTACCAGGCAGGGACGCTGTCCGGCAACCCGCTGGCGATGGCCGCAGGGATCGCGACGTTGCAGCAGCTGGCAGCGCCGGGCTTCTACGAGGCGCTGGAGGCGAAGTCGGCACGGCTGGCGGACGGCATCAGCACGGCAATCGCGAGGCACGAGCTGCCGGCGCGCGTGAATCGAGCCGGTTCACTGATGACGCTGTTCTTCACGGACGCGCCGGTGTTCGATTACGCCAGCGCGCGCAGAGCTGACGCCCAGCGCTACGCGCGCTTTTTCCACGCGCTGCTGGAGGCCGGCGTTTACCTGCCGCCTTCGCAGTATGAGGCGATGTTCGTGTCCGCGGCGCACAGCGAATCGGACATCGAAGAGGCGCTGGCGGCAATCGACAAAGCGCTGGAGGCTTGATGGCGAGCTGGAGTGAGATCGCGGGGGCGGAAGCGGAGTTCGCGGCGCGGGTGCAGGCGCTGTTCGACGCGCACCGGCACAAGATCCTCGCCACGCTGCGCCAGGACGGCTCGCCGCGGGTCAGCGGCATCGAGGTGGCGTTCTCGGACGGCGACGTGTGGATCGGCTCGATGCCAACCTCGCGCAAGGCGGCAGACCTGGCGCGCGACCCGCGCCTGGCGCTGCACTGCGCCTCCGACGACCCACCGGACGACCCGACGATGTGGCAAGGCGACGCCAAGCTTTCAGGGCGCGCCGTGGCCGTGGATGACGCCGAGCGGTTGAAGTCGATGGGCGAGGGCGGGGACGGCTCCGGCGCGCTGTATCAGATAGACATAACGGAAGTGGTGCTGACGGGGATGGGCGACCCGCCGGACCATCTTCTGGTGCAGGTCTGGACGCCCGAGCGAGGCCTGAGACAGCTGATAGCGAGCTAGGGCGCTCACTGGGAAGATCGCTGGAAAAACAGGCGTCGCGAGTTGCTTGTTCCGGCATGATGGCCGGTCTATACTGCCCACAACCCAGGGTAATTGCTTAGCTAGGTGAGCGTATAAATGAAAGTCACCTGCACTCAGGAAGCCCTTTCGCGCGGGCTGAGCATCGTCGGCAGGGCGGTGGCCGCGCGCAGCCCTTTGCCGATCACGGCGAACGTCCTGCTCGCCTCCGATGGCGGCCGTCTCAAGCTTTCGGCGACGAACCTCGAGATCACGATGAGCTGCTGGATCGACGCGACGATCGACGAAGAGGGCGCGATTACGGTACCGGCGCGCCTGCTGGGCGACTTCGTGAACACGCTGCCCAACGACCGGATTACGCTGACCGTGGCGCCGCGCTCGCGGCAGGTGAAGGTCGAGTGCGCGCGGAACGAGGCGCAGGTCGGCGGGCTGGACGCGGAGGACTTCCCGCCGACGCCTGTCGTCCAGGACGGCATCGAGGTCAAGCTGGACGCGAAGGGCCTGCGCCAGGCGATCGCCCAGACCGTGTTCGCGGCGGCGACAGACGATTCGCGCCCGGTGCTGACCGGCGTGGACACGAAGTTCGAGGGCAACTCGCTGACGCTGGCGGCGTCGGACGGGTTCCGCCTTTCGGTGTACAAGCTGCCGGTGGATTCAGCGGTGGAGACGACGGAGATCGTGGTGCCATCGAAGGCGCTGGCCGAGCTGAGCCGGCTGCTGGCGGAGCAAGAGGCGCCCGTGACTCTGCGCACGAATGCGGCGAAGAGCCAGGTGCTGTTCCGGCTGGACAACGCCGAGATGGTGGCGCAGCTGATCCAGGGAACCTTTCCGAATTTCAACCAGCTGATACCCGCCAGCTACACGAGTAAGGCGGTTGCCGAGGTGGGCGAGTTTCTGCGCGAGACGCGCATCGCGTCGGTGTTCGCGCGCGACGGGTCGGGTATTGTGCGGCTGGTGGTGACGCCGGGCGAGGGCGTGACGCCGGGCAAGATCGTGATCTCAGCGCGCGCCGAGGAAGTCGGTGACAACGAGGGCGAGATCGACGCGGCGGTAGAGGGCGAGGGCGTGAAGATCGCCTTCAACGGCAAGTACCTGCA
>DATDOP010000185.1:0-4175 GCA_035293185.1 Dehalococcoidia bacterium
TGCCCGCATGCCCGTATGCCCGTACCCCCTGGGGTTATAATCCCCGCGCGGCATCCGATTCCCGCTTAACGCAACAAGGGGCACCTGCATGAAATTCGGCATCCAGTACCAGCTCAACACCGTGCGGCCGCTGGACAGCGACCAGTGGGGCGAAGACGACGAGCACAAGATCTTCCAGGAAGCCCTGGAGCAGATCGAGTTCGCCGACAAGCTCGGCTTCGACTACGTCTGGTTCACGGAGCACCACTTCCTGGAGGAGTACAGCTCCTCCTCGGCTCCGGAGGTCGTGCTCGCCGCCGCATCGCAGCGGACGAAGAACATCCGCCTCAGCCACGGCATCGTCCACATGCCGCCCAAACAGAACCACCCGGCGCGCGTCGCCGAGCGCATCGCCTCGCTCGACCTCGTCTCCAACGGCCGCGTCGAGTTCGGCACCGGCGAAGGCGCCACCGTCACCGAGACCGACGGCTTCGGCACCGTGCGTGCCGAGAAGAAGGAAGCCTGGGAAGAGGCCACCCGCGAGTGCCTCAAGATGATGATGATGACGCCCTACCCCGGCTACGAAGGCGTTCACTTCTCGATGCCCGAACGCAACGTCATCCCGAAGCCGTTGCAGAAGCCTCACCCGCCGGTCTGGGTCGCCGCCAGCCGCCTCGAGACCGCGATGGTCGGCGCTCGTCTCGGCATGGGGGCACTCGGCGTCGGCTTCGAAAGCCCCCAGGAGGCCGAAGAGCGCGTCACGCGCTACTACGAGCTGATCCGCAACTGCCGGCCCATCGGCAAGGCGATCAACCCCGCCCTGGCCGCCGGCGGCAACCTCATGGTCGCCAAGACCAACGAAGAGGCGATGCGTCGCGGCCTGCGCGGCGCCCAGTACTTCGGCTTCGCCCTGGGCTTCACCAACGGCGAGGTCCACCACGGACGCGACCACCTCAACCGCGAGTTCGTCAAGCGCTTCGGACCGGAGGGCGCCGAACGCCCCGCCGTTCAGGAAGCGGAACCCGAGGACGAGACGCAGCGCACGCTGTTCCGCGCCGGCCGCCGCGGCAACTTCATCGGCTCACCCGAGTTCGTGCGCGAGAACCTGCGGCGCTTCGAGGACTCGCACATCGACATCGTCAACTTCTTCTACCAGATGCACGAGCGCAAGCACGAACACATCATGGAGTCGTTGGAGTTGTTCGCCAAGGAAGTCATGCCGGAGTTCAAGGAGCGTCACCCCAAACACCAGAAATGGCGCGAGCAGCAGCTCGACGGCGTCAAGCACGAAATCAACAGCTCGATCTGAACCCGGCATACGAGCATGCTGGCATACAAGCATGGTGGTTGTTCGCCGCTGCTCCCATGCTCCCATGCCCGCATGCCGGTATGCCCGTACCTTCGCCGGAGGTAACTCAATGGCATCCGTAGCTGACATCAAAGATCCCGTCTTCCGCACCGCCCTCGAGGAGGCAGACCGCCTGCTCGACGCCGGCGACTTCACCGGCGCCTCACGCAAGTGCGCCGAAACCTATCTGCTGCTGCTCGAGAAGCACCCGGAGCTGATCCCGCCGCCGCCCGCGCCCCTCGGCGTCGTCGGCGGCGGCAGCTTCGCTTCGTATCTGCGTTCCCCCACGCCTACCTGGCCCCGCACCGGCGGCCTCAACGTCGTCACCGGCGACGACGGCAAGCCGCGCCTCACCTTCGACAAGGAGCGTTTCTCCTTCTCCGAGGCCGCGGGCTACTACGAGTTCCTCATGAACGAGCTCTGGCGCCTGCAGGACTGACATGCCCTCCGTCGCCGAAATCGCCGACCCCGTCTTGCGCGCAGCCCTGGCAGACGCCGACCGCCTCCTCGACGAGGGCGACTTCGCCGGCGCCTCCCGCCGTTGCGCCGAGACCTACCTGCTGTTGCTGGAAAAGCACCCGGAGCTGATCCCGCCCCACAGCGGCCCTACCGGCTTCTACCAGATGCAGCCTCCAACCGCCAAAGGCGAGGGTACTCTGCAGCAGTACAACGCCGCCCGTGCCACCCGCGTCGCTTTCTGGCCCACCACCGGCAGCATCCAGGTTATCGTCGGCGCGGACCGCAAGCCCACGCTCGCCTACTCGAAGGACCGCTTCTCCTTCTCCGAGGCCTCCAGCTACTACGAGTTCCTCATCGGCCAGATCTGGCGCCTTCAGAAACAAGACAGCGCCTGACAACATCCGGACGCCAACCCACCTGCGGCTCGTCAAGGCATCCCGAGCCTGTCGCAGCGCCTGACGTTTCGTCCGGCAGACTCTCGCCGTCTGGCCGCAAACGCAATCCCCTCTCCCCAGGGGAGAGGGTCGGGGTGAGGGGACTCGACCACCTCCCTCAGCTCCCCAAACCTCGACAACGCCCCCAACGGTGCAGCTGCGCGATTCATCCCGCAGAGTCCGTCACGTAACACGGCACATCTCCCACCGAGCCGCTCCCCCTTCCTCGTAAGCATGCCCTCAGGCTCTCGAAGGGGAGCGAGTCCGTGCGCCCTCACCCCACCGGCGCCCCGGCTTCAACCGCCGCCCCCACCCGCGCCCGCGCCGTCACCAGCAGCGTCCCCGCGATGATCACCGCGGTCCCCAGCAGCATCGATAGCGTCACGCCTTCGTCCAGGAATACCCAGCCCCACAGCATCGCGAACGCCGGGATCAGAAACGTCACCGTCAGCGCCTTGGATGGCCCCACGTCCGCCAGCAGCCGGTAGTACAGCAAATAGGCGATCGCGCTCGATAGCACAGCCAGGCCCACGAGGTTCAGCAGGACGGCTGTATCGAAGTGCCCGGGCGGGTCGACCGCCAGCAGCGGGACCAGCATCACGCCCGCCACCACCTGGCTGGCCCCCGCGATCGCCCGCGGCTCGATGTCTCTCGCGTGCTTGCGCACGTAAACGCTGGCAATCGCGTAGCACGTCGCCGCGACCAGGCACGCCGCCGTCGCCAGGAAGAAGTTCGCGTCGGTCTCCGCCCCGCCCAGACCCGCTACCAGCGCCACGCCACCGATGCCCATCAGGAGCCCGGCCAGCTTGCGCAAGGTCATCGGCTCTGCCAGCCACAACGCCGCCAGGATCGCCCCGAACAGCGACGTCGTCGAGTTGAAGATCGCCGAATACGACGCCGGCAAATACAGTCCCGCGAACGAAAACAGCGAGAACGGCACCGCCGAGTTCACCACGCCGATTGCCGCAAACCGCCGCCAGTTGCGCCGCCACCCCACGTCGAAGCCGATCAGGCGGAAGTACAGCAGCAGGAGCAGCCCGCCCAGCTCAACCCTGACCAACGCCGTCGGCACCACGCCCCACTCCGGCGCCGCCGACCGGATAAAGATGAACGACGCCCCCCACAGGGACGCCAGCGCTATCAGCCGCGCGTAATCGATCCTGCTCACACTGAGAGGCTAGACGCTTGTGCCCTTAGCGGCACCTGTCCTCCGCCGGCGCCCCTCTAACAGCAGGCGCCACATAGGCGCCTCGGGGAGCGGGGGTGTCGCGTTTCAAGCAATAGAGTCCCTTGATCTTAGCCTCGCCATCTTTGTCTTCGATGCCTAAACCTCGCACGCCAAATTCGCCTATTGCGCCATCGGCCTAGGTCAATTAGCTGAGCGTTATGGAATGTTCTATCCGCTAAAAGCATCAGAGCATTGACATTTCCTACAACTGTGCTTAGAAATGGCGCTAGAAGGACAGCAAACCTGCCCTTCTCTGCGTAAATCCCGCGGCCAGCCGGGGATCGTATCGTTAGTGATAGTCAATGGTTGGATTGACAATTCCGTAGATTGTGATAAGAAAGGTCTGGCTTAGGAGGGGCGCTAACCCGACCCCTACCAGTCGAAAGGAGCACAAATGGCTAACTACTGGGACAAGGTGCTGGATCGGCGACTGACTCGTCGGCGCGCGCTAATTGCTACAGGCACGAGCGCTGCGGCGGCTGCCTTCCTCGCTGCCTGTGGTGGCAGCGACGACGACGGCGGCGGTGGCGGCAGCTCCGGCCCCGCGGACAGCAGCGGTCTGCTCACGAAGGTTGAGGACTCGCTTAAGAACGCCAAGCAGGGCGGCACCATGAAATGGACGCAGGCGTCGGAGCCGCTCCACTTCGATGGTCAGGCCCAGGGCCAGGCCCAGCTCAACATCTACAACGGCATGGCCTATGAGTCGCTGATCCGTAACAAGCCCGGC
>DATDOP010000186.1:0-2375 GCA_035293185.1 Dehalococcoidia bacterium
CCCTGTCCCTTGTTCCGTGTTCCGGCGAAGCTCCGCGCCGCCACCGCCGCCGGCACGCCAACCACCGGCACCCACCACGCGAACACCAGCACCGTCAGCACGTCCTCCGCGATGCCGCCCAGGAACGCCAGGCTGTCGTCCCACGCCTCGGAGATCGTCTCGCCCAGGTTCACGCCGGAGCCGCCGCCGTTGCTGCCACCCGCCACCACCGGCCGCAGGTGTACCGTCACCGTCGATAGGTCTGTCAGGTTGTCCAGCAGCTGCATCCGGCCCTTCACCTGCTCGATCTGGCCCGTCACCGCGTTCAGCCGGTCCTGCACCGTCAGGATGTCCGTCACCGTCTGCGCCCGGCCCAGCAGCGCCAGCAGCTGGTCGTGCGTCGCCTGCAGGTTGCGCAACCGCGACTCCAGGTCCGTGTACTCCTCGGTCACGTCCGCAGAGTTCGAGTCCTCCGCCACCACCTTCTTCGCCAGCCCGCGCAGCTGCTGCAGCACGCCCTGGTAGTTGTTGGTTGGCACGCGGATCGTCACCGACGCGATCTGCTGCTCCCCCTGGTAGCTGAACTTGCTGCTCGCCACGAAGCCGCCCGCCGCCGTCGCGATGCGCCCAACCTCCTCGAAGCCGCCGCCCACGTCCTCGACCTCCAGCTGCAGCGAAGCCGTCTGCACGATCTTGCGGTCGATCGACGTCTGCAACACCGGCGGCGCCCCCACCGGCCCCTGCGCGTTGCTGCTCCCCGACCCGCTGGACGCCCGCGACTCCGTCTCAGCCGGCGCCGGCGCGTTCGCCTTGTCTCCGCCCGGCAGGAAGAACGCGTCCGTATCCGCGCTGCCGTCTTCTCCAGCCACACCGCCGCCGTCCGTCGAAGCCACGTCGTCCGACGCGCCGGAGCACGCAATCGCCACCGCCGCGATCACGCCCAGCGCGCCCAAACCCAGGTTGCGTATCAGTCTGCTTGTGCCCATCTCTCACCTCTGACGTCAGCCTTCAAGAGCTGCGTTCAGAGGCAAGACGCCGCAACGCCCCGTTTAGTTCCCGCGACCGTAGGGGCGGTTCGCGAACCGCCTCTACAACGGCACGTCGTCTCAATCCGCCACGTCCACAAGCAAACGGTCCGCCATCCCACAGCCCCTCTCCGTCGACGGAGAGGGGCGCGCGGCAGCGGGGGTGAGGTCTGACCCCCGTCTTCCTCACCGACGCCTTGGGCGCCGCCTTTAGCGGGGTTTGGGGGCGGAGCCCCCATCTCAACACCCAGCGGGGGTGAGGTCTGTCGCCCCCTGATCTCCCCTTACGCCCCGCCTTCGATCTTCCCGCGGTCTCCCGCCGGCTTCATCGGATCCAGCCGCACCCCTCGCTCGCTCTCCTCGATCAAGACGCGCAGACGGCGCAGCCGCGTCTCGTCACGCTTCGCACTCATCACGAAGGCTGCGGCCAGGCGCCGATACCCCGGCGGCTGAGCCTGAAGGTACTCCCAGGCCCTCGGCCGATTCTTCAGCAGTGCTTCGTACTCGCTGCTCAGGGTCGCCGGCTGGCTCTCACGGGAGTACTGCGGGCGCGCCGGGTCCCGCGCCTCAAACGCCGCCATCCCCGGCGCCGCCACTCGGCCCTCCGCGATCAGCGCTGCCATGCGCCGCACGTTGACCGCGCTCCAGCTGCTGCCCGCCCTGCGCTGCGTGAACCGCTGCCGAAAGCGCTCCTCGTCCACCGCCTGGCGCACGCCGTCGATCCAGCCGAAGCACAGGGCTTCCTCCAGCGCCTCCGGATACGTAATCGAGGGCTTGCCACTCGCCTTCTTGTAGAAGCCCACCCAGAGCTCGTCCGGGTTGTTGTGATTCTCGGCCAGCCACTCCCGGAACGCGCCGCGTGACTCGAAGTACCTATCGCCCACTGCGTCACACCTGTCTCAACACCGGTCGAATCCGCACCCGAATCGGTCCCCACTTCGGATTCGACTCGGCCTCGTCTCGGCTTCGAGAGTGTCATCTCTCCGCCTCGCACCGGTGGAGCCCACTCCTCGAAACAGCCCTGTCTCAGCCTCGAAACGGTACCGTCTCAGATACGAAACCGCGCCCGCCCGTTACGCTCTTCTCCACTGCCCTCCGCCACAAGGCATCGCGGAATGCACTGGCGGCAGCCCGCTGCTGTCTTGCTAAAGACCCTCACACACCCGGCGCCCCATCTCCTGCGTCGTCACGATCGCCTCCCCCACCGACGCGATGTCCGGCGTCCGCGCGCCCTCCGCCAGCACCTTGTTCACGGCGGACTCCACCGCGTCCGCGGCCTCCGGCAGGTCGAAGGACAGGCGCAGCATCATTGCCGCGCTCAGGATGCAGGCCAGCGGGGTCGCCTTGCCCTGGCCCACGATGTCCGGCGCC
>DATDOP010000187.1:0-2492 GCA_035293185.1 Dehalococcoidia bacterium
AAGAGGCTGCGCAGGATCTGGACCGACTCCTCGAGGCGCTGGAGACGCTCGGGCACGGTGAAGTAGGGTAGGCCGTAGGCGACGTGCTCGTTTTCCTGCCAGCCGGCGCCGATGCCGAGCGTGACGCGGCCGCCGCTGATCACGTCGACCTGGGCGACCTGCTTGGCGAGGATGCAGGGATTGCGGTAGGTGTTGCCGGTAACGAGCGTGCCGAGCCGCACGCGCGTGGTCAGCGCTGCCAGCGCGGCGAGGACGGTCCAGGCCTCCTGCCAGCGGCCGGAGGTATCGGCGAGGTTGGGCATGAAGTGGTCGCCGATCCAGATGCCCTTCCAGCCGGTGGCATCGATGTGGCGGGCCTCCTCGGAGAGGACCTCCCAGGGGTTGGTGACGCTGGGCCAGGCGCTGAACTCCACGGTGAGCCTCCGAATGTGAGCTGAAGCGTTGTTGTGCGCATTGTGGAGCGAGGGGTGCGGTTGTGTCAGCAGGTTGCGGGCAAACGGGCAAACGGGCAAACGGGCAGACGGGCAAATGGGCAAATGGGCAAACGGGCAGACGGGCAGACGGGCAGACAGGCAGACGGGCAGACGGGCAAACGGGCGAACGGGCAGACGGGCAGGCCGGCAGATAACAGATAGCAGGTAGCAGGCTTGAACGGAGCGCTAGTGAGCCCGTTATCTGCTTTCTGTCATCTGCTCTATCATGGGGCGATGGCTGACCCGATTCCGTTTTCCGGCGACCCGCTGTGGCGGGCGAGCAATGAGCGTCGTAACGGCGAGTGGCTGGAGCGGCACCTGGAGTCGCCTGCTTCGCGGTTCCTGCCGTTCTGGAAGAACAACCCGCTGACGACGGCCACCAACGCCGGCGTTGCCCAGGTGCCGACCGTTGTGACGCCTGGCGACCCCTGCGACCTGGTCTGGCTGGACCACAGCGTGCTGCAGCACCTGGCGGAGCGTGATAAGCCGGCATTGCTGGGCCTGCGCGACGAGATTGCGCACTTTGCGGTGGACCTGACGCCCCTGGAGGAGCCGCTGGCGGTGCTGGGGCTGGAGGGCGCGGAGTTCACGGATACGCGCGCGGCGGCGAGCCGGCTGCCACTGGGCGACGCGGGCACGGTGGCGCACGCGCGATCGCTGCTGGACTGGCACAACCGGCATCGTTACTGCCCGGCGTGCTCGAAGCCCACCGAATCGCGTGACGGGGGTTCGATGCGCAAGTGCGACGCGTGCGGCGCAGAGCATTTCCCGCGCACGGACCCGGTGGTGATCATGGTCGCGTGGCGGGGAGACCGCTGCATCCTGGGCAGGCAGAAAGCGTGGGCGCCGAACTTCTACTCGGCGCTGGCGGGCTTCATCGACCAGGGCGAGACGATCGAAGAGGCAGTACGGCGCGAGGTTAAAGAAGAGGTGGGGCTGGACGTCGACGAGGTCGAGTACCGGAGGTCGCAGCCGTGGCCGTTCCCGTCTTCGCTGATGATCGGCTGCTTCGCGCACGTGACCAGCGACGTCGAGGACGTCGACCCGGTGGAGCTGGACGGAGCGCGTTGGTTTACACGCGAAGAGATACGCAAGGCGATCGTCGACCCCGACCCGGCGAAGCACGGCTACGGCGTGCCGGGGTCGGTGGCGATTGCGCACCACATCATCAAGGACTGGTGCGAGCAACCAGGTTCGTAGCCTGAGAAACGGTAAGCCGAGGGGGCAGGGTGGGTTTCGTGCTGAAGATCGTCTTCCTGGCCATTTCCGGGTTCATGGTGATCATCATCGTGGTCGTGGGCATTTCCGCGATCTTGATGCTGACGGGCAAGCCCGGCATCTGCGATAACCCGCCGCTGCGCGTGGGCCGGGACCTGGAGCCGCCACCTTCCGATGCGCTGGCTGACGAGCTCGAGAACCGCTGGGACCAGTTCTCCAAGGACATCGCTACCCGGCAGGCCGTGTTCGAGGCCACGGAGTCAGAGGTGACGTCCCGGGCGCGACAGTACGTCGACGAAGAGGACGTTCCCGTGAAAGACCTGTTCATCTATTACTGCGGCGACGGTCAGGGACAGCTGGCGGGCCGCGTGGACGTGGCGGGGTTGGGCGCGAACTTCGTGGCGACCGGCACGCTGGTGATCGGCGGCGAGAAGCCGGTCGTCGAGATCGACTCCGTTGACGTCGGCAACATGCCGGGGTTCGTGGCGGATGCGGTGCTGGACCTGCTGCTGGAACAAGACGCCCGCACGCTGGAGCTGGACGAGAACCTGCTCGGCTTCGAGATTTCGGACGGCCAGGCGCAGATCACCGGCGGTCCGTAGCGTCCCCGCGACGACCTGACTGCGGCCCCGTCTAACTCCCGGCCACTGCCCCTTTGACCCTGCGCAGACCACTGATCACGGCGCCAATGGTCCGATCGTGTGATACGGCGGGCCTGTTTCGGCCCTGATCGCCCCAAACGCGCTGAAATCGCCGCGATCTTTGGTCCTTGGCAATCGTCCTTCGGTGTGAAGGCGGCCC
>DATDOP010000188.1:0-8868 GCA_035293185.1 Dehalococcoidia bacterium
CGATGCCGCCGAGCCGGACGTATACGCCGCGAGCGTGGGACGCCGCGAAGCAGGAGCTGACGGTCGAATTCATGCTGCACGGCGAGGGGCTGGCATCGACGTGGGCGAAGTCGGCGAAGGCGGGCGACGTGGTGGCGGTGACGCTGCCCGGCGGGCCGTATACGGTGGACCCGGACGCCGACTGGTACCTGCTGGCGGGCGACGAATCGGCGTTGCCGGCGATCGAGACGATCCTGGAGGAGCTGCCTGCCGGGAAGCCGGCGCACGTGATCGTGGAGGTGGACGGCGCGGGCGAAGAGCGGCCGGTGAGCGCAAAGCACGTGAAGTGGCTGCACCGGAAGGCCGGCGAGGAGTCAGGCGTGGCGCTGGAGCAGGCGCTGCGCGGCTTCGAGGCGCCGGCGGGCAGCGGGCGCGTCTGGGTTGGCTGCGAGGCTGAGGTCATGCGTTCGATTCGCAAGCACTTGCTGTTCGAGCGCGGGATGGACCGGGGCGAGATTCACACTCACGGTTATTGGAAGAAGGGCGCCGCGAACCACCCGGACCACGACGTGGGCCAGGAGATATAGGCGGCCAGCCAACCCGCCTTCGGGGCGCTTTCGGACGACGTGACGTAGTAGGGGCGGTTCGCGAACCGCCCTTACGGTTTTCAGGGGTTGACGAGGTGTCTGTCAGTAACGCGCTTAGGGGCGCACGCCGTGCGCCCCTACGGCTGTTGGGGGAGTCACGAGTTGTTGATGGCGTTGCGGGGCGCCCCTCACCCTGCCCCTCTCCCTCGAGGGAGGGGGGGCGTTTGGGGAGGGCCGAGGGGAGGATTCTGGAGGGCGAGGTTCCTCCTGGCGTCGGAATGACAAGCGCACGGGCAGGTTTGAAGAACCTGCGGTTACGTCTTTCTTCGCTCGTCTGCGTCAGGGTTCGGAGGTGAGGGTGGGCCCGCTGCCGTGGAGGAGGTCTTTCGGCACAGCCTCCTCCTTGGTGGCGACCATCGCGATGTAGTAGAGGGGTTCGCCGGCACAGGAGAGGCGGTGCTGGTAGCGGCGGTAAGCCTGCATGTGGATGACGCCGCGGCGGGCGAGCTCACGGATCAGCTCAGCAAAGCCGGATGGGTCGCGGTCCTGGACGAAGTCTTCTTTGATGTTGAACGCCAGGTAAGCCGGTGTCTCAAGCAGGTCGATCGCGTTGAGGAAGGCCTGGGTTGGGATGTCGCCGAAGCCGAGGGCGGCGACGCAGGCCAGAGCGTTGAGCCTGGATTCGCGAATTCGCGCCGCAATGTCCTCAGGGATCGCGGTCAAGTCGACGATGAAGTAGTCGTCGTAGCACCAGGGGCGATCGCGCAGGGTCGCCTCCTTGGCTTCCGGGATGATGTCGACGCCGACACAGAGGGCAACGTTGTGGTTGTTCAGCTCGTGCCCGACCATGCCGTTGCCGGCGCCGAGGTCGAGGACGCGCAGGTCTTCCAACGCCCGGCCGGCTTCGGCCATGACATCTGCGAGAAGGCTGACGACGCGCACCGGCGAACTGCACTTGAGCGTGCGGTTGAAGATCGCTTCGTAGAGGCCGGGGATATTGTAGAGCTCCTCGTAGTCGTGGAGGCGCTTGCGTTGCCACTTGCCGTCCAGATTGATGTCGATCCATTCCTGATCCTGAGAGAGCGCCTCCCGCGTGAGGCGGAACTCAGGGATAGCCTGAGCGGGAGCGATATCGAGATGCGAACCATTCGTCTTGGCAAGGCCCTGGACAGTCACGGGTGACTCCTTATGTACGCAGGCAAACGCGACTCACGCCGACTGAGCGGCGTGGGCCGCGTTCTAAATGCCTGGACTTTGAGGATTCCCTGGGCATCGAGTGGGAACTCGTCCGTGGGTCCGGAGCGCCCGCTGAGTCTCCTCTTTCAGTGGCCGACGAGGTTAGCTGACGGGTTCGGGCTGAAAGAGACTGCCCTGGCCACTTGCGTGGCGTTCACCCCAGACGGTTGGTTCCCCCGCTTCTGTCCTACCGGGACAGAATTAGACCGTTGAATATCGTATGCGTTTGTATATGCGGCGTCTATTGAAATGGAGTTCTGGAAACACATAACCGGACGTAACTTTCGGGCGAGTACAGATTCGGCGGCAGGACCAGGGTGGGAGGTGAAGATGTTGTCACCTCTCTCGCTAACCCTCTCCTTCGAGGGAGCGGGGATCGTTTGGGGAGGGCCGGGGGAGGATCCTGGAGGGCGAGGTTCCACCTGGCGTCGGAATGACAAGCGCACGGGCAGGCCTGAAGGCCTGCAGCTACGTCACGGGTGGGAGGTGAAGACGAGGCCGCTGCCGCGCAGGAGGGGGGAGCCATCGATGGCGCAGGCGGCGTCGCAGTTGGGGATCTGGCGGGGGCCGGCGCGGCCGGTAACCTGCAGGGCGGCCTCAGCGAGGTGGCCCATGCCGTGCAGGCGGCCCTCGCTGAGGCTGCCGCCGAAGGTGTTGAGCGGCAGCTCGCCGTCCAGGTCGATGCGGCCGTCCTGAATGAAGGCGTGGGCCTCCCCCCGGGGGCAGAAGCCGGCCGCTTCGAGCCAGTAGTAGGTGGAGGGGCTGAAGCCGTCGTAGAGCTGGGCGGCGCGCATGTCTCTGGGACCGAGGCCGCTGTCGCGCCAGAGCTGCCCGGCGAGCGCGTCGCCGCAGGCCATGTAATCGTCGAGGATGTAGCTGATCAGCGTTGGGCGCTGCCGGGCGGTGTTCTGGGAGCAGGCGGCGATGTAGGCCGGCGGCTGCTTGAGGTCGCGGGCGCGCTCGGCGCTGGTGAGCAGGAAGGCGGCGCAGCCTTCGATGGGGATGTCGCAGTCGAAGAGGCAGAGCGGCTCGGCGATGAAGCGCGAGTTGAGGTAATCGTCCGTGGTCAGGGGCATGTCGCGGAAGTAGGCGCGCGGGTTGAGGTTGGCGTTGCGGCGCTGCGTGACGGCGAGGGTCGCCATGGCTTCGCGGGAGGCGCCGCTGAGGTGGAGGTAGCGCTGGTAGGCCAGCGCGTGCCACTGGAAGATCGCCGCCTGACCGTATGGCAGCGTGAACTGGGAGTCGCCGGCGGCGGTGTGCGTGGTGACCTGGGTGTAGGGCCGGTCCTGCGGGCGGTGCATGGCGCGCCAGACGATCACGTAGTTCGCGGCGCCGGCGATGATCGCGTTGACGGCTTCGAGGACGGCGCTGGCGACCATGCCCTGGTCGAGCTGGGCGTACCAGCGGAAGTCCGGCGACATGGGGTAGTGCTTGAGGAAGTAGTCGGCGCTGACGCCGTCGTAGCCGTCGCGGGTGATGGCGCCCATGTTGTAGGTGGCGATGCCATCGACCTGGCCGGCGCTCAGGCCGGCGTCTGCGAGCGCGGCGTCTGCGGCGTCGAAGGCGAGCTTGCCCAGCGGCTGGTCCGAATGGCGCGTGAGGGCGGAGAAGCCGATGCCGGCGACCGCGACCTTGCCTTTGCCCACCCAGGTCATGGGGTCATCTCACCCCCTGCCCCCTCTAGATGCTGAAGAAGGGGCTCTGCCCCAAGCCCCGCTGAAGGAGCTACCTCACCCCCTGCCCCCTCTAGATGCGAGGAGAGGGGGAGACGCGCGTGGTCAAGGACGAACTGGGGCAACTGCAAACCGTCTTGTAATGGCTCGAAGATGACGTGGACGCGGTGGCCGATGCGCAGCGTGTCGGGGTTGGCGCCGGGGAGATTGGTGACGAGCAGGAGCAGGGGCTGCTCGTCCAGCTCGACGAGGGCGGTGAGGTAGGGGACGGCGTCTTCGAAGCCGGCGACGCTCTTCTGGTGCATGACGGTGAAGGACCAGACGGCGCCTTTGCCGCTGACGTCGGCGAAGGCGAGGTTGGTGGAGAGGCAGGCGTCGCAGGCGGTGCGCGGCGGGTGGTTGTAGTGCGCGCAGCCGGCGCAGCGCTGGATGGCGAGCCGGCCTTCGCGGGCGGCGTCCCAGAAGGGGCGGGTGAGGTTCGTGACGTCGGGCGTGGCGCGGGAGGGGGAGGTGGTCATGGGGGAATCTTAGCTTGAGGCATCATCGGGATCAGCGGCGCCGGAGTAGGAACGAAGCGTGAAAACACTGCAGGACGGTAGGCGAATCAGCCTAGTCCAGATGAGGGACAGGTCCTGCGACTGAGAAGGCCCAGCACCATTCCGGCGGCCCATCCAGGAGGTCACCCGAGTATCGAAACGAGATGCCTACATCCCCCAAACGGGCAATTGCAAGATTCTCTGTAAAGCCTATATTGCATTTCAATATCGCGAGCGAACATCGCGAGCGTGGGTCTATGCCGCGTTGAGAGGCGGGCCGAATTGCGTAACCGAGGCGGTTTTTGGACGATCGCATACGTTCTGGTTGCGCTTGTTGCGGGCTGGTTGGGCGGGCTCTGGTCTAGCTCGCCGGCGCCGAGCTCGGCGCGTGGCATCTTCGACTGGAAGCCAGTGGGGAATGTCGTGATGATTGACGTCCCGGCGTCCACCAGCGTCCTGGACCTCAATCCCTTCAGGCCGGGAAAGCAGACCTTTGTCCTGGCGCTGCACAACGAGGAAACCGGCCGCCTGCGCATTTCGACGCTGCTGGGCCGCGTCCTGGCCGAGGGGCCGAATGGTGGCTTCACGCCACGGGACAGCCTCTGGGCAGGATGGCGCATCTTCGTCTGGGGCAAGGATTCCTCAATCGGCGCGCGACTGTGGACACCCCAGTTCAACGCCGGCCTTGCTCTGACTTCGGCCGACCCCAACCTCACGTGCCGGACGATTGCGGACGCAGCCACGCCACTTGCGGGGCCCTTCTCGATCAGCATCCCGCCGGGGGCGAGGCCCGGCGGGATGAACGTGCCCAGCCCTACGCAGGCGTTCGTCTTCGGTAACCCGGCCGGTGGGGTGCGGATCGAGACAGCCGCGGGGATCACGCTGGGCCAGAACGGCAGCGGTAACGTCGCGCGGGGCGGCTTCGAGTTGGCAGACGCGGTCTTTGCCTTCGGTGAACGACAAGGAGCGCCGGCCCTCTGGACTCCGGAGCAACGGGACCGCAGCACGGGCCTCGTCCGCAGCGGCTTCGTCCCCTGTAAGAGCGCAGCGCAGCAGGCCGGCGTAATCACCGCGACGAAGCGGCTGGTCCCCGAGGCCGACGCTGGCAGGTTCGACCTCAAGATCGATGGGGTCGCGCAGGCCGCGGGCGCCGGCGATGGAGGCACCACCGGCCCTGAGAGCGTCTCCGCCGGTGACCACTCCGTGTCGGAGGCCGCCGCCGCAGGCACGGTGTTGGACGACTACACCTCAGAAATCGCCTGCACGGAAGATACGAATCCTGCGAGCCCGGTCTCCGTCAACGGCGCCGGCCCGCTGACCGTCCCCGTGGCCGACGGCGACGACTGGCGCTGCACAATCACGAATACACGTCAGGATGACTTCGACGGCAACGCGACGGTTACGACTAACGATGCTCTAAGAACGAGTGCGACGATTGGGTCAGAAGGCGGCTCGCTTTCAGCCGCCGGCATGACCCTCGTGATACCGTCCGGCGCCCTGCTCGAACCGGTTGAGATCACGATGACGCCGATTGCCTCCATGTCGGGGACGCCGATTGACGACAGCCTGATTGCGGGCGCTCTCTTCGGTCCGGATGGCCTGGAGTTTCTCGTGCCGGCAATCTTGACAATGCCGCTCCCAGCCGGGGTTTCGGCCGCGGAGGTCATTGGCTTTGCCGCCGATGGCACGGGAACGAACATGCACCTGATCCCGAACTTCGTTGCAGGCCAGTCGATCACACTCCAGCTCGCTCACTTCTCAGCCGGCGGTGCGTCCTCAGGGGGTGCAAGCGCGGCTGCTGCGATGGGCAGCTATACACCCAGCACGACACAGCAGCAGGCGGAGCAAGCGATAGCCTTTTTGATCGCGCGTCTGGCGAACCTGGGGATTGTCATTCAGCCGAACGATCTGGAGGTAACGCTGATCCTGCGCATCTGGTACCTGGATTCAGTGAAGCCGCGCCTGCAAGCAGCGAAAGGAACCGGTCAGCTGGCCTTCGAGGGCGCCGCTTCTGAATGGCAGGCGTGGGAGGGTCGCGTGCAGCAGTACGCACCGGACGTGCTGGTCAGCGAACGCACAGAGGCCGGGTCGCTCGCCACGGATGCGGCCGTCGAGCTGGCCGGTGCCCTCCTGGGGCGATGTACGGGATTCGTCGACTATCGCCCGCCGCTGCGAGACGTCGACCGGTTCGGCGCGACGGCCGAGTTTCTTGGGATTAATCTCGATGGCAAGCTCTACCAGGGCCGGGCGCTTCCGGCGGGCAGCCAGCTTCCCAACGCCTGCATGCACGTGGTTATCGAGGCCGTCAACCACACTGCCGCCTGGGCGGTCAACCGCGGCAACGCCTTCGCCGTCAACGCCGGCGTCGCCTTCTGGAACGGCCCATTGAACCACAGTCTCGCCCTCACTTTCCGGCTGGGCGATGCGACAGTTGGACCGGCCAGCGCGGTGGCCGCCGAGACGATAGCCACGGGTCAGTGGCAGATCAGCGTTCGGCCGAAGGAGAAGGGGACGCGGCTCTACGACCTCACGGTCGAGTTGGCCGACGCGGCGTCCGACGACTCGCTTCAGGCCCTTTCCGACGGGCAGGCGTTCAACCTGCCCGTGCGAGACAGGGTCGAGTTGGACGCTCTTGGCCCGGTGGACCTCAGGTTTGGAGACAGCGTGCAGCTCCTGGTCCGTGTCGCCGGCGACGGGATGGAGGGAGCCCAGGGGACCTACCAGGTGCAGGGTGTCGGAAGCTTGAGCCAAAACTCCGGGCTGACCGATGTTACCGGGACGGCGCCGCAATTCACCTTTGCGGCCGGCACTACAGCCGGCAACGCCAGCGTGACGGCATTCTTTGGGAACGACAACGACAGCGTCGCGATCACCGTCAAGCCGCCGGTACAGGTGACAGTCAGTCCCAGCAACGCATCCCTGTTCGCAGGAGACCAGCGCCAGTTCAGCGCGACCGTCCTGAACGCGACAAACACCTCGGTCACCTGGACCGCGAGCGGCGGGACAATCAATCAAACCGGTCTCTACACGGCCGGCAGCACGCCGGGTAGCTTCATTGTGAGGGCGACGAGTACGGAGGATCCTGCGAAGTCCGCAACAGCCAACATCGAGATCGCGGCCAACTTCGGCAGGGTCACCCTCCACTGGGTCGATGGTCAGGGGAATTCAGAAGATATGGTCGTGATCACGACGAGTCCCATTCGCCCCAGCGGCGTCAGCTTTCCGCAGTATGAGGGTTCCGCGATCGTCGAGAGCTATAGGCTCCACCTTGAGAATGTCGCAAACGGACAGTGCAGCGGCAATTTCGGGCCAGAAACAACGACGGTAACCTCTCCCACGAGTGCGATCATCTGGGTCACAACGCCTGGCAATGGGATATATGAGATGTTAATACGCTTCTTCGTGGCAACACGAGTGGAATGTACCGGGCAGACCGAAGTCGTGCACACCGCCGCAGTGTGCCGAATCGGGCTGGCAGTTCGCGACGCGAGTGGTCAAATCACCGGTCTCGATTTCGGTGCCCCGCTTTCGCCCGATATGGCCGATCCCAACTGCACGGCGTCGGGCGTGGTCCGTTTCGAGCCCGGCTAGAGCCCCAGCTCTGCCAGGATCTCGGCGGTGTGCTGGCCGAGGGCTGGAGGTGGGAGGTGGACGGCGACGGGCGTGTCGCTGAACTCGAAGGGCGGGGTCATGACGGTGACGGGGCCGGAGGGGCCAGCGACCTTGCGGGTGATGTCGAGGTGGATGGTCTGCGGGTGGGAGAAGACGTGAGGATAGTCGTTGTGGCGGTAGGCGTTGCCGCCGTGCTGGTTGAAGATCGCGGCGGCCTCTTCGACGCTGAAGTTCGCGAGGCAGCCCTCCCAGAGGTACTTGTAGCGGTGGCCTTCGCGGGAGTTGGCGCCGACCTGCGTGCGGGCGATGCGCTGCTCCTCGGCTGAGAGCTGGTCGAGACCGAGGTCGGCCATGAGCGCCGTCCACTGCTCGTCCGAGATGCGGCCGACGACCATGGTGATGGCGCCGTCCTTGCACTGATAGCCCGTGTCCGGCGGCCGGACGTAGCTGTCGTTGTGGAAGCCGTACCACTCATCCGGGTTGCTGAGGGCGGCCCAGAGCGTGGCGCGCATCATGAGCATGCTGCCGAAGAGCGAGACGTCGACGCGCTGTCCCTGGCCGTCCTGGTGGCGGCGCCAGAGCGCGGCGAGGACGGCCTGCGCGGCGTAGATGCCGGTGTAGGTGCCGGCGGCGTCCGTGCCCATGCGTACGGGAGGCTCGGTGAGGGAGCCGAAGGAGGTGGTGGCCTCCGAGGCGAGCTGGGCGGCGATTTCGGCGCCGGGGAAGTCTGCCAGGGGACCTTTGGGGCCGTAACCGGAGATGCGGCAGTGCACCAGCTGGTCGCCGGAGATCAGGGAGGCGACGTCGAGGTCGAGCTCGCGTGTGAAGTCGACGTCCTCGATCAAGGCGTCGGCGGTGGCGATGAGGGTGCGAAGGGCGTCGCGGCCTCTCGCCGATGCGAGGTCGAGGACGAGGCTGCGCTTGTTGCGGTTGATCGAGACGAAGACGCCGCTGTCGCCGTGGGCGTAGAAGGGCGGCATCGTGCGGGTGATATCGCCGGCCGGCGTTTCGACCTTGACCACGCCGGCTCCGCCGTCACCGAGATGCATAGCGGCGACGGCGCCGGGGATGCCCTGGGCGAGCTCGATGACGCGGTAGCCTTCGAGGGGGCCCATTACGAGCAACAAGCTCCAGGCAACAGGCAACAGGGCCGAGGCATCGAGTCTGCATTACCCCGGGCTGAACCGCGGGGCATTCTGAGCACGCGATGGGGCAGGCTGCGCAGCGCTGTCGCGCTGCTCCGCC
>DATDOP010000189.1:0-13088 GCA_035293185.1 Dehalococcoidia bacterium
AGAGCCTCGGCAGGCATCGGGATGCCCTGCAGCCAGACCTCCGCGCCGGGGACGATCTGCTCAGGCCGCAGGTCAATACGGCGGCGGCGGCGAGACCGCTTGCGCAGACGCTTCGCGGTGCCTTCGGCCTCGCCGATGGCCGCGCGCGCCTCCTGCGTCTCTTCTGGTGTCGCGAGGGAGGGCTGGCGTTGCGCGACACGCTGGGCGCGGGCGAGGGCGGCGCGCGCAGCCTCAACCTCTTCTTCGAGGGCGAGCGCGGCTTCGTCGAGACGGCGGGCGCGCTCCTCGTCGATGCCGGCGAGGCGTTCTTCGACCTGGCTGCGGGCCTGCTCGGCGCGGCGGCGGGCCTGCTCTTCGGCGCGATGGGCGGTGGCTGCGGCCTCGCGCTCGGCGTGCAGCTCGGCCAGCAGCGAGTCCATCGCCACGTCTTCCGGAGCGAGCGACTCCTGGGCGGCACGCAGAATCGACTCCGGCAGGCCGAGTCGCGCGGCGATGGCGAGGGCGTTGCTGCGACCGGGGACACCCATGACGATGCGATAGGTCGGCGCCAGGGTCGCGGAATCGAACTCGACGGCGGCGTTGACGACGCCGGGCGTCGAGTGCGCGAACAGCTTGAGCTCGCCGTGGTGGGTGGTAGCGACCGTGAGCGCGCCTTTGTCGAGCAGGTCTTGCAGCAGGGCCCTGGCCAGCGCGGCGCCCTCCGCCGGGTCGGTGCCGGCCGCCAGCTCGTCCAGGAGCACGAGGGAGCGCGGTCCGGCGCGCTGCAGCACCGCGATCACGTTGCGCAGGTGGCCGCTGAAGGTGGAGAGCGACTGCTCGATGCTCTGCTCGTCGCCGATGTCTGCCAGTACTTCTTCGAAGACGGGCAGGTGGCTCCCCGCGGCTGCGGGGACAGGCAGCCCGGATTGCGCCATGACGGCGAGAAGTCCCACGGTCTTCAGCGCGACCGTCTTACCGCCGGTGTTCGGGCCGGTGATCAGCAGCACGAGCTCGTCGCCGCCGATGCGCAGGGTGATCGGGACGGGGGCGGCGAGCAACGGGTGCCGCGCCTCGACGAGGTTCAGGATCGAGGGCGAGCGGACCAGCCAGGACGCGGGGTCTGCTTCGGGGTCCGATGAGGGCAGCACGGTCGTCCCGGGCGACGTCAGCTCCTCGGCAAGACGAGCGGCTGCGAGGACGAGGTCGAGATCCGCGAGGCACTCGACGTTGGCGGCAATGTCTTCGGAAGCGTCACCGACGAGCGCGCTGAGCCGGCGCAGGATGCGTTCGACCTCGCGCAGCTCTTCGATTTGCAGCTCCCGCCAGGTGTTGGCAAGATCGACGACCGCTAGCGGCTCGATGAACAACGTCGCGCCGCTGGAGGAGACGTCGTGGACGATGCCGCGCACCTCGCCGCGGAAGTCGGCCTTGATCGGCACGACGTAGCGGCCGTCGCGCAGGGTGACGATCGACTCCTGAGCGGCGAGGCGTCCCGCGTGCGAAGAGAGGAACTCCTGCAATCGCGACTGCAGCCGGTCGTGGGCGATCTTGATGTCGCGACGGATGACGCCCAGCGCCGTGCTGGCGGAATCGACGACGTCACCACGTGCGTCGATGGCGGAGGCTATTTCGTCGACGACTGCGGGCTGGTCGACGAAGCGGGAGCCGAGATAACCGAGACGCGGCAGGGACGGCGCGAATCGGGTCAGCGTGGCTGCCGCCTGCTGGGCGACGCGCTGGGTGGCTGAGATGGCGAGCAGCTCCTGGCCATCGAGCTGGCCGCCGAGCGCCGCCTTCTCGAGAGCCTGGCGGACGTCGACGGCGCCGGCGAGGCTGAGGGGCGAGCGCATCTCGCGCAGGCGCAGGGCTTCGGCGAGCGTGTGCTGCCGCTCCAGCGCCTCTTCGTAAGAGGGCGAGGGACGCAGCTCCAGCGCGAGGTCCTGGCCGGCCGAGAAGGAGGTCAGGTGTGCCAGGCGCGCAAGCACCTTGTCATATTCAAGGACGCGAAGGGCGTGTTCGTCCATGGAATCGATTGTAGCGGTTGGCCGGTCAGGGGATGAGGAGCCGATGAGCGGATTTCAGCGACCTCCACCGGGAGGTTGGCTGCCTCGACGGAAGCTACTTCAGTCCGAGACGGCTTCCTTGTATTCGCGCAGCTGGCCTAATGCTGCGTCGGAAATGTCCGCGTGGACGAGGTCGTCGAACAGCTCGCTGACGTAGCGCACGGGCAGGACGACGTCGTGGTGGAAGAGGAAGCCGCGGCGGATCACGAAGGCCCGCAAACGCCCATCGTCGAGCAGCAGTCGCATTATGTCGCCCAGCTTCTCGTGAGGCTCCGCGCGCCAGACCGGCGTGCCTTCCTTGATGTCGACTGCGTTGAGGGGCTTGTTCAGCTTCTCGGCGATCCAGGCGCCGGGCGTGCTGCCGAAGAAGCCCGAGATCTGCTCCGCGCGGACCGCGATGTCCGAAATGTCGTACTCGTTCGGCGTGAAGTCCTGCGGGCCCTCGTAGCGCTCCTGCGTGTACTCGGGCACGTCCTTGAACTCGGCGGCCGTGAGCCGCAGCTCGACGCGCTTATCCGAGGCGGCGTGGATCTGATCGACCGGGACGATGCGGTCGTAGTCGAGCCCGAGGCCGCCCTCCCAGAGGTGGTGGCCGGAGCGCAGGAAACCGATGTCGACGACCACGTGGGTAAGCGTGAGATCGGAGCGTTTGAGCACCATGCGGTGCAGCGAGCCGAGCTTGTGCCCGTCGCGGCTGACCACGTCGGTGCCGGCGCGCAGGTCGTGTAGGGATACTGGCATGCGATGAGTATAGCGCCGCCGTTCAGCGCAACCCGGCGTGCTTCATGACGATGCGGATCTCGTCGTAAGGCACTTCCTGGTTGAGCGCCTCGAAGACGGGCTTGAGCAGGTGGCCTTGCAGACGCACGGCGGTGGCCTTGATGCGGTTGTAGAGGGCGGCGGGCACCCAGGCAGCGATTGACTCGGGGCGGCGCTCGTCGACGTACTCCTCGAGGTAGTTGGCGATGGTGCCGCGCGAGCGTCCGGTAGCGGCGGCGACCTCATCGAGGGTGCGGCCCTGATCGAAGAGGCGGAAGGCTTCGCTCCGAGGGGACGACGAGGAGGAAGACGGACGTTCCCTGGCCTGCGACTGCGATGAGAGGCGGTGCTCGCGGCAGTAGGCGGCAATCAGGTCGACGAAGCGCCGGCCGAAGTCAGCCTGCTTGCGCTCACCCACGCCCTTTATGTTAAGCAAGGCGGCGGCGGTGACGGGCCGCTGGCGGGCGAGGTCGCGCAGAGTGGTGTCACCGAAGATGACGAAGGCGGCGACAGAGCGCTCTTCGGCGATCTCGCGGCGTAGCACGCGCAGCGCCTCGAAGAGGTCGCGGTCGACACCCTGCCAGTCGTCGGTGAGCGGGCCTGACGGCGCCTCAGCAGGCTCCGGGGCGCGCAGCTTGACCTCGACGCCGCCCTTCAGGAGACGGTTGCCCGCGGCCGTGAGGCTGAGGACCGGGCGATCGCCGGGCGAGCGATCGAGGAAGTCGAGGTCGACAAGCTGCAAAACGATGCGTTGAATCTCGGCGCGACCGAGCTTGGCCAGCGCGCCGTAGTGAGGCAGCTTATCGTGGCGGCGGGCGCGGATCTTCTCCAGCTTCGCGCCGGCGAGCACGTCGGCGACGTAGCCGGCGCCGAAGGGCAGGCGCAGCGCCTGGACGCACTCGACGATCTGACGCGCGACGCCGGTACCGTCCTCCATCACGGGCGCCGCGGAGACGCAGACGTCACAGGCGCCGCAGTCCGGGGCTTCGAAGGCCTGACCGAAGTAGGCGGAGAGCGCGCGGTGACGGCAGGTCTGCGAGCCACAGAACGCGTTCATCTGGCGCACGAGGTCGATCTGGGCGCGCGTGACGTTTTCGGGCTGGCCGGTCTCGGCGGCGCTGCGGGTCATCAGGCGCTCCCAGCGTCCGGCGTCGGCGGGGCCGTAGAACAGGACGCACTCGGCTTCGAGGCCGTCGCGCCCGGCGCGGCCGGTCTCCTGCTGGTAGTGCTCGATCGACTTGGGCATCGCGGCGTGGATCACGCAGCGCACGTTGCTGCGGTCGATGCCCATGCCGAAAGCGACCGTGGCGACAACGATGTCGATTCTCTCCCTGGCGAAGGCGTCCTGAGTGGCCGAACGCTCGCGCGACTCCATGCCGGCGTGGTAGGCGGCGGCGCGGAAGCCGGCGGCCTTGAGCATCTCGGCGACGGACTCGGTGTCCTTGCGGCTGATGCAGTAGACAATCGCCGCCTCACCCTGGTGGCGCTTCAGCGTATCGACCAGCTGCGCGTCGAGGTCACGGCGCGCGACGATGCGGTAGGTGAGGTTGGGGCGATCGAAGCGGCCGACGAGGACCTTCGGGCGGCGCAGCTTGAGCTGTTCGACGATGTCGCGGCGCACACGATCGGTAGCCGTGGCGGTGAAGGCGTGGATGCTGGCGTCCGGGAAGCGCTCGCGCAGCTCGGCCAGGCGGCGGTACTCGGGACGGAAGTCGTGGCCCCACTGGCTGATGCAGTGCGCCTCGTCGATGGCGAAGTTGCGCACGTTGGCGCGCTGGGCCTGCGCGAGGAACCAGGGCGTGAGCAGACGCTCCGGCGAGACGAAGACGAGACTAAGGCGTCCGGCGGCCATTTCGGCGGTGATGCCGCGGCGTTCGTCCTCGGACAGGCCGCTGTGGATGGCGGCGGCGGCGTAACCGCAGGCACGCAATGCGTCAACCTGGTCTTTCATGAGTGCGATGAGCGGCGAGACGACTACGTCGGTGCGGCCCGCGACAACAGGCGGCACCTGGTAACAGAGCGACTTGCCGCCACCCGTGGGCAGCACGAGGAGCGAGTCGGCGCCATCAACGCCGGCCTTGATGGCGTCTGCCTGGAGGGGCTTGAGGTCTGTATAGCCCCAGAACTTCGCCACGGCGGCGGCCACGGTGAGGGTTTGGGGTTGGGCTGTAGTAGTCATGACGGGACTCTACAACAGACTAGAACGTTTATGCTAGTGGCTTGGGAAAGATTTTGCGGCTACCGGCCACGCAAATCGACGACTTCGAAGGGATGTTCAAGGCGGGTCAGCTCTCGCGCCGTTTCGGCAGTGAAGGCGCCGGCGCTCGTATCCACGATGACAACGGTGGGCGGTAGACCAGAAGCCACGCCCGTGCGCGCCGGGTCCAGCTCGGCGGCCAGCCAGTAGTCCTCCGGGGAATCGACGAGGACCAGCGCGACCTGGGGACTCGAAGCGCCGGACCGCAACAGCTTCGCCAGCAGCGGGTTCTGGGGCTCAGACGCCCCCGCGGGCAAGCCGGCGGCCAGCCCCGCAGCGATCGCGAGTACGGCCACTGTAGCCAGCGTTGGCAAGAGGCCAAAGAACAGCGAATAGGACCGCGTATTTTGGGCGTCAATTGCCACGGGGGTAGAAGAGAGAAGGCCCATGCTTGAAACCTACAGATTCGTGCGTTGCAATCAAAGTTGCACATTCGTACAGGCGTGTTGAGGCGCAATGCGCGTCTAATCAGACATCGCTATCGATCTCAATAAGGCGCATTCTTAACGCCACAACCAGGGCTTCCGTCCTGCTGACGGCGTTGAGCCGCTTGAACAGAGCGGCGACGTGAAACTTGACGGTCCTTTCGCTGATCCCGAGCAGAAGCCCGATCTCCTTGTTCGACCTGGCCCTGGCGATGAACGAGAGGATTTCGAGCTGACGAGCCGTCAGGTCCGGCCTCGACGCGATGACGTCAGACGGTCCCCCGACACCGCCGGCGCCGGGAATCAGCGTGCCTTCGAACTCCTCGACTTTGGTATTCACGTCCTATCCCGCTTCTGCCGTTTTCGGCCTGCGCGCCCGGCGAAAAGTCCCGCAAAATGAAAAGCCCACCAGTGGAGTCTGGTGGGCTTGAGCCTTGACACCTGTCTCCCTATGTATGGTTGGCCTCCGCCTTGACGAAGTGCCCGGCCGGCTGCGAGAGGCCGGCCTTATCGAATCCTGCGAGTACGCTGCGAGTCTGCATTTATCCTCTTCCGGGCCACGCGGCGAGATTACGAGGCGTGGCTTAACGTAGATTAATCGCCGGGGCAGCCAAAGGGAACTTGACCTTTGGTACAGGCGGCACGGTTTCAGAGTCAACTCAGCCGTTGAGGAGTAGCACGAACGGTCGTATAGTTGCGACAGCCCCGCCGTTCCCTCCAGAGACTGCGTTTTCGAGAATCGAGGGCGGCGGGCAGGGGCGTGGCGCCGCGCTGATCGGTGCGCCCGGCGGGGGTAAGAGCTGAACGAGATCCTTGGACACACCCAGGACGCGGTCCTGTATCGCAAGTGGCGGCCGCGTAGCTTCGACGAGGTCGCGGGGCAGGAGCACGTCGCGACCACGCTGAAGAACGCGCTGGCGTCCGGGCGAGTGGCGCACGCCTACCTGTTCACAGGCCCGCGCGGCACCGGCAAGACGACGACCGGCCGCCTGATGGCGAAGGCGCTGAACTGCCGCAATCGCGCGGACGGCGAGCCGTGCAACCAGTGCGAGTCCTGCCTGTCCTACCTGGACGGGCGGGCGATGGACCTGATCGAGATGGACGCGGCGAGCAACCGCGGCATCGAGGAGATACGCAGCCTGCGCGACAAGGTGGCGTACCACCCGTCTTCCGGCGAGTACAAGGTGTACCTGATCGACGAGGTGCACATGCTGACGGACGCGGCGTTCAACGCGCTGCTCAAGACGCTGGAGGAGCCGCCACCGCACGTTGTGTTCATCCTGGCAACGACCGAGGCGCACAAGCTGCCGGCGACGATCTCTTCCCGCTGCCAGCGCTTTGACTTCCGGCGCGCGCCGTTGGTTTCGATG
The DNA here is from genome assembly GCA_035293185.1 of Dehalococcoidia bacterium. GTDB lineage: Bacteria > Chloroflexota > Dehalococcoidia > DSTF01 > WHTK01 > WHTK01. The sequence continues at coordinate 6,854 of DATDOP010000189.1, forward strand.
GTGCGCAACCTGCGGCGCATCTGCGCCGGCGAAGGCTTCAAGGTCGATCAAGGGGCGCTAGAGCTGATCGCGCGGTCGGCGACGGGGAGCCACCGCGACGCTGTGAACCTGCTCGACCAGCTGGTGACGTCGTACGGGTTAGAGCTGACCGTGGAGCACGTGCGCGCCGGGCTGGGATTGATCGGCGATGAGCGCTCCGGGCAGCTGGCGCGCCTGGCGCTGGCGGGCGACCTCGCGGGCGGACTGACGCTGATCGGCTCCGTGCGCGATGACGGGCTGGACCTGCGCCAGTTCCAGAGAGAGCTGGTCGACGAGTTGCGGGCGCTGCTCATGGTCAAGAACGGCATCGAGCCGTCTGAGGGCGCGACGCAGGAACGCATGCAGGAACTGCGCAACGCCGTCAAGGACGTGCCGACGCCGACGCTGCTGACGGCGCTGAAGGCGTTCGGGGAGGCCGACCTCAAGGCGGACCCGAACTCGACGTTGCCTCTGGACATCGCGCTGGCGGAGTGCGCCCTGGGGATCGGCAGCCGGGCAATCGGGCAAACGGGCAGAGAGGCAGACGGGCAGGCGGCCGCGCCGCAGGGGCAATCGGGCAGTCGGGCAATCGGGCAAACGACATCGAGCTTGCCTAGGCCAGTTGCGGTGAGGGAGCCGGCGGTTGAGGCACCGCAGCCGGTTGCCGCTGCTCGGTCTGAGCTCGTCGCGGAGCCTCGCCCTACGAGTGACTCAGGACGAGCGGACGACGAACCGAAGAGTGCCCCGCAATCAGCGCCTCTCCGAACTGAGGCTGCCGAGGTCCGCGAGCCTGAACCGGCGCTCGAGGCGCCGGCACCGCAGACGGTGCGCGTGGCGGCGAGCAACGGGCCGGTGGAGGCGTCGCTGGAGGGCGCGAGGGCTCAGATGCGGACGGTGTATGAAAGGGCCAAGGCTGCGGGCTTCCAGCTCGGGGCGCTGCTGAACAGCGGCTGCGATATCATTGAAGCTGACGAGTCCGCCATCGCCGTGGGGTTCCGGCACCCAAACCACGCCAGCAAGGCCTCGGAAAGGCCGAACCTCGATGCGCTGGCGGCGATCTTCTCGGAGGTTATGGGCAGGCCGATGAGCGTGCGTTGCGTGCACGACGCCAACGTCGAAGCCTGGACGGCGCGAGGGGCCGGCAACCGCAGCGCGCTGGTCAGAGCAGCGCAGGAGATGGGCGGACGCGTCCTTTCGTCTGAACCGGAGGATCCAGCGTGAACCAGGACATGCTCAAGCAGCTCGCTCAGATGCAGGAGCGCATGCTCAAGGCGCAGGAGGAGATCGAGAACCGCGTGGCGGAGGCCACGGCCGGCGGCGGCGCGGTTAAGGTCGAGATCACGGGCGGTTATCGCGTGAAGTCGCTGCACATCGACCCGGACGTGGTTGACCCGGACGACATGGGCATGCTCGAAGACCTGGTAATCGCGGCGATGAACGAGGCGATCGCGCAGGTGCAGGCGTTCCATTCAGACTCGATGGGCTCCGTAGCCGGCGGGCTGGAGGGCCTCGGTATCCCCGGCCTCGGCGGCGACGGCGGTGGTGGAGCGCCTCCCGCTATGAACCGCGCCGCCCGACGCGCCCAGAAGAGGTAGGCGCGTGAACGAGCCCTGGCGACCATCCGGGGCCGCCGCCCCCGTAGCCAAGCTGATCGAGGAGCTGCACCGCCTGCCGGGCGTGGGGCCGAAGGGGGCCCAACGCCTCGCCTACTACCTGCTGCGCGCCTCCAAGGACGAAGCGCAGGCGCTGGCGGAGGCGATCCTCGAGGTCAAGGAGAAGATCACGCTATGCAGCGTCTGTCAGAACACGACGGACGTCGACCCCTGCCTGATCTGCACGGACGAAGCTCGCGACCAGACCGTGATCTGCGTGGTCGAGGAACCGATGGACATTCTGGCGATGGAGCGCGCACGCGGCCACAAAGGCCTGTACCACGTGCTGCACGGCTCCATTTCACCAATGGAGGGCGTGGGGCCAGAGCAATTGAAGGTGCGCGAGCTGCTGGAACGTCTGCGCGACGGCATCGTGCGCGAAGTGATCATGGCCACGAACCCGAACCTCGAAGGCGAGGCGACTTCGATGTACGTCAGCCGGCTGCTGCAGCCACTGGGCGTGAGGGTGACGCGGCTGGCGCGCGGCCTGCCGATGGGTGGCGACCTGGAGTACGCGGACGACCTGACGCTCGCGCGGGCGCTGGAGAATCGCCAGGAGCTGTAGGGACAGGAGGGACGATGCCGGAGATCATTGAGCTCGAACCCGTAGACAGCGTCGAGATCACGACGCTGTGTGAGAACCTTGTCGATTCGATGGCGCCGTCCTCGGAGGCGGTAGAGCGACGGCGGGCCAGCGCCAAGAACCCGGTTGTGTCGAAGCTGTTCGCCAAGGAACTGGCAACGCCCTTCGAAGGTGCTCACGGCCTTTCGATGCTGGTGCGGATGACGCGCAACGGGATCACGCGCTCAATGCTGTTCGACGCCGGAGGCAGCGCTGACGGGCTGATCCACAACCTGGACTGTCTGGAGCTGAACCCGCGCGACTTCAGCTGCATAGTCCTGTCACACGGCCACTTCGACCACATCCTGGGCCTGATCGGACTGCAGCAGCGCCTGGGACGCCTGGCTTTTCCGGTCACAATCCACCCGGACGCGTACCTGGAACGCGGCGCCAGGCTGCCCGACGGCCGGATCAACGCGATCGGCGCACCTTCGCGTCAGGGGTTGCGAGACGCCGGCCTGGAGCTGATCGAGGGCTCAGCTCCCTCCTACGTGCTGGAGAAGATGGCGCTGGTGACCGGCCGGATCGCCCGCACGAACGACTACGAGACCGGCTGGCCCGACCACGTGGCGATGCGCAGCGGCGAGTGGACTCCGGACCCGGAGATCTGCGACGACCAGGGCCTGGTCCTGAACGTCAAGGGGAAGGGGTTGGTGGTGCTTTCCGGCTGCGGGCACGCGGGCATTATCAACACCGTGACTCATGCCCAGTCGATCACCGGCGTCTCAAAGGTCCACGCGGTCATCGGCGGTTTCCACCTGGGCCCGAACTACTTCCAGACGCGCATCCCCTCCGTGGTGCGAGACCTGGTCGCGCTGAATCCCGGCATCGTCGCGCCGGCGCACTGCACGGGCTACCGGGCGGCCTTCGCGGTCTACGAAGCGTTGCCAGACGCCTTCGTACAGAACACAGTCGGCACGCGAATTTCGATTGCTGCTGACGGCGCATGATCGCAGAGGCGGAGCGTCCCGGTGAATGACAGAGGACGGCCATGACCGACAGCGGAGCGACCGTGCTGGCAGACGGATCCGGCCTAACTCGTGCCTTCCAGCCAATGCCCGGGGACGTGCGCCGGTCACTGGCGCAACGTGGGTTGCTGCAGGCCTACGACGAGCGTCCGGCGTACCAGCGCAACGACTACCTGGGCTGGAGCGCGCGGGCAAAGCGAGCCGAGACTCGGACGAAGCGTCTGAACCAGATGCTGGATGAGCTGTCGCGCGGCGGCGTGTACATGAACATGAAGCACAGCCCCTCCGCGGCCAATGACGGGCGCGATAGGATGGAAGACCGATGAAGCGATCGACGAAGCATGAGAAGAAGATGCGCTGGCTGGGCGAGAATGAGGCCTTCCTGGAAGCAACCTATCCGGGCATGTGGGTGGCGATCTCTGATGAGGGCCTGGCGGGCGTTGGCAAGACCCTTGCTGAGGCGGAGGAGGCGGCGAAAGCGAAAGAGATCACAGATGTTCTCGTTACGGGCGTAAAGAGCGAAGAGTACCAAGGGGTCTTTCTGATCCGCTGATGCCGCCGAGGTTCCAGTTCGAGTTTTTCTATCCGAATCAGCCAACCATCAGCGTCCGGGTGCTATCACGCGCGACGGGTTCTTCCAGGGTCATTTCAGCGCTGGTTGATACAGGCGCCGACGTCAGCCTGTTCGACTCCCTTCTCGCCGAGCGGCTGGGCCTCAGACTTGACCCCGCCCGCAGAATCGTTGTCGAGGGTGTCGGCGGCAGCCGCGTAGACGCCGCGCTCGTTGAGGTCGAGGTTCGATTGTTGGATGAGGAAGAGTTGACCGTTACGCTGCCCGTGGCATTCGCTCCAGCCCAGGCAACCACGGTGGGAAGTCTGATTGGCCTTGACGTGCTGGCGCACTTCGATTTTGGGCTGTCGCACCGCGACCGGTTGGGATACCTGGGGCGCCCGGCATGATCCGCGCCATCATCTTCGACATCGGCGGGCCGCTGGACCTCGAAACTGAATTCGAGGCGGCGATCGACGCCGACATCCGCAGCGGGCTGGCACGCGAGGGTTTCGCGGTCAGCGACGCCTCTTGGGACGCGGCTCATCGCTACGCGGTCGAAACGTGCGCGCCCAGCCTCTACCGGTCGGTGATCTGGCAGCTGACACGGGGAGACCTCGAAAAGGCCGTGCGCATCGACGACTGGATGGAAGAACGCGCGGCGGAGCGCAGCCTCTTCGAGCTGAGGCCCGGCATCGTGGACGTGCTGGAGGCGCTGCGGTTGCGCCGCCTCAAGCTCGGCCTGGCCGCGAATCAGCCGTTGCGCGCCCTGGACGATCTGGCGCGGCACGGCATCGGCCACTACTTCGAAAACCCCGGCATCTCCGCCGTCTACGGATTCAAGAAGCCGGACGTGCGGCTGTTCCTGCGGGCGTGCGAAGATCTGGGCGTGGAGCCGGCTGACTGCATCATGGTGGGCGACCGGATCGACAACGACGTCGTGCCCGGCAAGCTGCTCGGGATGCGCACGGTGCGGATCAGGACGGGCAGGCACCGCGATCAGCGTGCGCGGTCCTGGGACGAGATGGCGGACGTTGAGGTGGATGACGCGGCGGGAATTCTGCAGGCAGTCACGCAGTTGCTGGACGGCCGCTGATGCCACGTCCCCGCGTATACAAGACAGAGGCAATCGTGTTGCGGCAGCGCAAGCTGGGCGAGGCTGACAAGATCGTCACGCTGTACACGTCGCACTACGGGAAGGTGGACGCTGTGGCGAAGGGCGTGCGGCGCACGAAGAGCCGCCTGGCGGGCCACCTGGAGCCGTTGACGCTGGGAGCGTACCTGCTCGCCGAGGGGCGCGAGCTGGACATCGTCACGCAGGCGGAGACGGTCGAAGCGTTTCCGGCGCTGCGCCAGGACCTCGAACGGCTGAGCCGGGGCCTGTACTGCGCTGAGCTGGTCGAGCGCCTGACGCCCGAGCGCTCGGAAGGCAACCCCGTGTTCCGCCTGCTGGCCGAGACGCTGGGCTATCTCGACTCGTCGCCGGAGTATGAGCTGGCGTTGCGCCGCTTCGAGCTGCGGTTGCTGGCCGAGCTGGGCTACCGGCCCTCGCTGGGCGATTGCGCCGTGTGCGGCAAACGCCTGGAGCCGGAGCAGAACTTCTGGAGCGTCGACGCCGGTGGGGCGGTCTGCCCAGCCTGCGCGGACGACTCGCTGCGGCTGACCCCGCTGAGCCTGAACGCGCTGAAGCTGCTGCGGCTGTTGCAGAGGTCGCCGTTCGAGGAGGTCGCGCGCGTGCGGGTGTCCGGAGCGCTGGCGACAGAGCTCGAGACGTGCCTGGGCGATTACGTGCGCTACGTGCTGGAGCGGGAGGTGCGCAGCTCACGCTTCGTGGAGACGCTGCGCCAGACGCCGCCGCGGGTGGCGAAGGATGCGGCTGCGCCCCGGATCTCATGACTGACGACAAGAAGCGTGGTCCCACCTCACCCCAAACCTCTCCGTAAACGGAGAGGGGAGTTCAGCCATTCGAACGAACTACGCCAAGCACGGGCAGGTAGAGGGCAGGAAATGAGACGTACGGTGGAGTTGGCAGCTGGCCAATCCCCTCACCCTAGCCCTCTCCCTGAGGGAGAGGGGATTTCGCGCTATGACTGACAAGAGGCGGCTGCTGATCTTTGACCTGGACGGGACGCTGTTGGACACGATGGGCCCGCTGGCCGACCTGTTCTGCGAGATGTGGCAGCGCCGCGGCGTCCCGGAATCGGTCAGCCGGCCGATTTACGTCCGGGAGGTGGGCAAGGGGCCGAGACCGCAGTTCGTCGAGGTGCTGAAGGCAACGGAGGCCATGGACGACGCGCTGGCCGACCAGCTAACGGCCGAATACTGGGCAGCTTCTGAGACGTTCGTGCCGTCGTTGTTTCCGGAGACGGCTGAAGTGCTGGAGTCGTTGCGCGTCCAGGGACACACGCTGGTCGTGAGCAGCGGC
>DATDOP010000190.1:0-5353 GCA_035293185.1 Dehalococcoidia bacterium
TGGTGACCTTGCCCTCCTCACCGTCGCCGAACATCACGGCCTCGTGCAGGTTCGGGTCGAAGGGCTGGGCGTCCGCCTCGATCTCGGTAACGCCGTTCATCTCCAGCAGGGCCTGAAACTTGCGGTGGATCAGGCGTATGCCGTCCAGCCAGGTCAGCCCCGCGAGATGCGAATCCACGTTCTCCAGAGCGCGCTCGAGGTCATCGACCAGCGGCAGCAGGTTGATCAGCATCGCCACGTTGGCCATCTGCGCGACTTCCGAGCGCTCCTGCTCCACGCGGCGCTTGAAATTCTGGTAGTCGGCGGCGGCGCGCTGCCACGACGCGAGGTAAGACTCCGCGCGCTCCTTCTCCTGCGCCAGCTGCGCCTCTAGCGTCCCTGGGCTGTCCTGCGTGACCTTCTCCTCTTTCTCGCCGCCCTGTTCGGCCTCCGGTTGGTGGGAGGCGCGGCGATCGACGAATCGTGGTGGCTCCTCGTCTTCTCGAACAGACATGAATCCGTTACCTCAACAGGTCTGGTTTTCTGAGGACGTTGCTTAAATCTGCGACATCAAGTCGCCGAGCAACGTCGCCAGGTAGCGCACCGTGGGTATCGTGCGTGAGTAGCGCATTCGCGTCGGACCGAGGACCGCCACAACACCGGTGGGTCCGCCCAGCGTCCCGTAGCGGGCCAGGACGACGCTGCAATCCTGCAACGCGTCGTGGCTGTTCTCGCTGCCGATCACGACGCTGATGCCGTCATCGCCCAGCTGCCGGATCGGGATCGCCGTCGGTAGCGTCCGCTGCTCCAGGATGTCGATGATGTCCAGCATCCGCTCCGAGCGCGCGAACTCCGGCTGCGAAAGCACCTCTCGCACGCCGTCACGGAAGACCTCTCCCAGCGCCAGCGACTCCTGGTCCATCAACTCGCCGATCGCGCGTACAACCTGAGACTCTACGTCAGAGGCGGGCTCCGGCAGGCGCATCAACTCGAGATGCGACAGGCCGCCAAGGCGATGGTTGATACGCGCGGACGCGGCGATTAGCGACTCTTCATCGACCGGCTCGCGGAAGGCGAGCACCTGCTGGCGAATACGCGCCTCATTCAGGACGACGACGCAGAGCGCGCTCAGCTCGTGCAGCGGCACCAGCTGCACGTGACGCAGTCGCGTCTCCGTGCTGTGCGGCGACGTGACGACGGCGAAGTTGCTGACGGAATGCGCCAGGACGGCGGCGGCCAGCTGGAACCACTGCTCCATGGCGCGCTCGGCCTGGTGGAACTGGTGACGGATGGTCTCCTGCTCCTCCCAGGGGAGCGCTTCTTCCGCCATCAGGCTCTCGACGTAGTAGCGGTAGCCCTTATCAGACGGTACGCGGCCGGCGGAGGTGTGCGGCTGGCTGATGAAGCCGTCATCTTCCAGGCGCGCCATCTCCAGCCTCACCGTCGCGGGTGAAACCGGCATGTCGTGCTTGGACACGATGTACTTCGAACCTACGGGAAGAGCCGTATCGACGTACTCTTCAACTATGAGATTCAGAAGAGCAGAACGGCGTTCAGTTAGCATTTTGAGCCTCTTTAGCACTCTAACCCTGTGAGTGCTAATCGCCCCTAAAGCTACCAAACAGACCCCTTCCTGTCAAGGCTGTTGACCCCCTCGCGGGCCGCTCCTACACTGCCCTAAACCACCGCTGCGGCCCTTCCTGAGAATCAAAGGGCCCTCGACGAGGGTTAATCGACGCCCCGGGAGACTACATGGCAGCCCGTATCGTCGGCGTGGGCAAGTACCTGCCTTCCAAGGTCCTGACCAACGCCGACCTCGAGCGCATGGTCGAGACCTCCAACGAGTGGATCGTGGACCGTACCGGCATACGCGAGCGACGCCTTGCCGCCGATGACGAGTCCACGGCGAGTATGGGTACCGCGGCCGCCCGCATGGCGCTGCAGACCGCCGGCCTGCGCGGCGACCAGATCGACTTGATCATCTGCGCCACCTGCTCGCCGGACGGCATGTTCCCGGCATCTGCCTCCCTGATTCAGGAAGCGCTGGGCGCCAGCTCAGCTGCTGCCTTCGACATCAACGCGGCGTGCACCGGCTTCCTTGCAGCGATGGCTACCGCTACACAGTTCATCAACGCCGGCGTTTACGAGCGCGTGCTCGTCGTCGGCGCCGAAGTGCTGTCGCGGATCATCGACTGGTCAGACCGCACGACCTGCGTGTTGTTTGGTGACGGCGCCGGCGCTGTCGTCCTCGAGCGCGGCGAAACCGGTGGCGTCGGTCCATTCGTGCTGAGGAGCGATGGCGCCGGTGCGCGCCTGCTCTACGCCCGCGGGCCGGCCAGCTCCCCCAACGACATTGCCCAGAGCGAGGGCTTCTGCATCGTCATGGACGGGCGCGAGGTCTTCAAGTTCGCGGTCCGCGCCATGGAAGAAGTCACTCGCCAGGCGATCGGTCAGGCAGGCCTGACCGTCGAAGACATCGACTTCGTAGTGCCGCACCAGGCCAACCAGCGCATCATCTCGGCCGTCGGCAAGGCGATGAACGTCTCGCCGGAGCGCATGATCTCCAACGTTGAGAAATACGGCAACACCTCGTCCGCCTCGATACCGGTGGCTTTGTGCGAAGCCTGGGAGGAAGGACGCTTCAAGCCCGGCGACCGCATCGCGCTGGTCGCCTTTGGCGGCGGTCTCGTCTGGGGAGCCTCCTTGGTCGAGTGGACGGGACTGGGGTCTCGGCTGCCGGCAACCGCAGCCACCGAAGCTGTGAGGCCCTGAGCTAGGGTCCCATTGGACTACCTCGAGTCCCTGCGTTACCTCTACAGCCTCGCCGACTTCGAACGTAGCGGGCGGTTCTCCAGCCGGCCGGACCTCGCGCCGATGCTGGCGCTCCTTGAGGAGCTGGGCAACCCGCACCTGGGTCGCGTCACAGTGCACATCGCGGGCAGCAAAGGCAAAGGCAGCGTCGCGGCAATGGTCGAGTCGATACTGCGTGCCGCGGGCCTGCGCACCGGGCTGTTCACCAGCCCTCACCTGCATCGTTTCCCGGAACGCATCCAGATCGACGGCCAGCCGGTGACCACCGAGGAGTTCGCCGCGGGCCTCACCGAGGTCGCCGCGGCGATCGGGCGCGTCCAACAGCGCCTCTCGGACCGTCCTATCGTCACCTTCGACGCGCTGACGGCGCTCGCCTTCCTGCTCTACCGCGGGCACGAGGTGCAGGCGCAGGTCATCGAAGTCGGCCTCGGCGGCCTGCTGGATTCGACCAACGTGTTCGAAACCAAGGACTGCGCGGTGATCACCAACATCGGCCTCGAGCACCGCGACATCCTCGGCGACACGATCGCGGAGATCGCGCGGCAGAAGGCCGGGATCATCGTGGCGGGCTGCCCCACCGTGATGGCGCCGCAGCGTGAGTCCGCCGCCGACGTCATCAGGGAGGTCGCTGCCGAACGCGGCTCACCGCTCACAGAAGTCGCGCTGGTCTGCAACCTGCGTCGCGATAGCGCCGGCTCTGAGAACCAGACTTTCCGTCTGCGCACGCCCAACGGCGGTTACCAGGCGAAACTGCCGCTGCTGGGCAAGCATCAGCTGGACAACGCCGCGACCGCGATTCTCGCCGTCGAAGCGCTGACAAAGGCGGGCGTCCAAGTCTCCGAGGAGGCGGTCAAGACCGGGCTCGAAAGCGTCAAGTGGCCGGGGCGCATCGAGACGCTGAAGCGCCGCCCGCTGATCATCGTCGACTCCGCGCACACCGCCGATTCTGCCCGCCGACTGCGCGACACCCTGCTCGAGTACCTGCACGTCGACCGGGCAACCCTCGTCATCGGCGTCATGGGCGACAAGGACCTCGAAGGCCTGGCGATGGCGATCGAGCCCGCCGCGCTGCGGGTCATCGCCACGAAAGCGGACCATCCCCGCGCCCTCGACGCCGAGACCGTCGCGCGCGCGTTTCGCGACCAGGGGATCGAGACCTTCGTCGAGCCGAAGCTCGGCGCGGCCATCGACATAGCGACCAGCCTCTCGACTGGGTCAGACGCGGTTGTTATCCTCGGTTCGATCGCCCTCGCCGGCGAGGCCCGAGCTTATATCCTTGGCCTCGAGCGCGACCCGCCCGTCCGATAGCAGGGTCAGCTCCCAAGCGGAGGAACACATGGCATCCAGGCAACGCAACGACCGCCGCGTCGTAATAACGGGGATGGGCGCGCTAACCCCACTTGGCAACAGCGTCGACGAGTTCTGGCAGGGCTGCGTCGAGGGACGCTCGGGCATCGACTGGATCACCCTGTTCGACAACAGCGCTTACCCCGTCAAGGTTGACGGCGAAGTGCGCAACTTCGACCCGCAGGACTACATGGATCGCAAAGAGGCGCGGCGCATGGCGCGCTTCAGCCAGCTCTCTGTCGCGGCGGCGCGCATGGCCGTCGAGGACTCCGGCATCGCCCTCGACAAGGAAGACACGACGCGCATCGGCGTGCTGCTGGGCAACGGCAACGGCGGCTACCCGGAAACCGACGACGCCATGCGGACGATCATGACCAAGGGCGGCAACCGCCTCGACCCCTTCTACATGTCGAAGATCCTGCCCAACATCGCCGCGGCCCAGGTCGCGATGCAGTTCGGCCTGCGCGGCTACAACAACACGGTTACCACAGCCTGCGCCGCCAGCACGCAGGCGCTCGGCGACGCCGCCAACATCATCCGCCTCGGCCGCACCGACGTCATGGTCGCCGGCGGCGGCGAAGCCGGCATCTGTGAGCTCGGCCTCGCTGCCTTCCACATCATGCGCGCGCTTTCGACACGCGAAGACGAGCCGAAAAAGGCCAGCCGTCCCTTCGACCGCGACCGCGACGGCTTCGTCTGCGCCGAGGGCGCCGCCCTGTTCGTCCTCGAATCGCAGGAGCACGCCGAAAGACGCGGCGCGCGCATCCTCGCGGAACTCGCGGGCTACGGCGCCACCTCCGACGCCTACCATGTCGTGGCGCCCTGCGTGGACGGCGAAGGCGCCCAACGCGCCATGCGCGAGGCGATCGAAGACGCCGGCTTGACCCCGGACGACATCGACTACATCAACGCCCACGGCACTTCCACGCATGCCAACGACGAGGCGGAGACTATCGCGATCAAGGGTGTGTTCGGCGAACGTGCCTACAGCCTGCCGATCAGCTCCACGAAATCGATGATCGGCCACACACTGGGGGCATCCGGCGCCATCGAATCCGTGGCCTGCCTCAAGGCGATCGAAACCGGCATCGTGCCGCCCACGATCAACTACGAGAACTTTGACCCGGAGTGCGATCTCGACTACGTGCCCAACAAGTCACGCAAGCTGGGAAACGTGCGCGCCGTGCTCAAGAACAGCTTCGGCTTCGGCGGACAA
>DATDOP010000191.1:0-3228 GCA_035293185.1 Dehalococcoidia bacterium
GAGCTGAGGCCCTTCGCAACGCACGTCGAAGTCGTCCGCGCAGTCGATGCCGGTGACGTCGAGCGCGGCGTCGTGCCGGTCGAGAACGCGCTCGAGGGCGCCGTCACGGAGACGCTCGACGCCATCCTCGCGTCAGCCAACGTCTGGTTTTGCGCCGAGATGACTCTGCCTGTCGAACATCACCTGGTGGTGGCCCCCGGCGTCGGGCTCTCCGACGTCAACATTGTTATGTCACATCCACAGGCCCTGGCGCAGTGCCGTGCCTACCTGGAAAACGCCCTGCCCCACGCGCGTCTCGAAGCAGCCCTGTCCACCGCTGCAGCCGTCGAGGAAGCCTGCCGCACGCCGGGCGTTGCCGGCATCGGCACGCGACGGGCGGCCGAGCTGCACGGCGGCGTCATCGTCGCCGAGGGTATCCAGGACGAAGGCCAGAACGAGACTCGATTCGTGGTGCTGGCCCGCCATGACGCCTCGCCGACCGGCGACGACAAGACTTCGATCGCGTTCGCCGTCGACCACGACCGTCCGGGGACGTTGATCGCTGCCCTGCGCGAGCTGTCCGACCGCGGCCTCAACATGACGCACATTCAGCTGCGTCCCTCGCGGCGTGGCGTGGGCATCTACGTCTTTCTCATCGATATCCTCGGGCACAAGACGGAGCCCGCCGTCGCGGAAGCGCTTCAGGCGCTCAAACGCCAGACGAACTTCCTGCGCATTCTGGGTTCCTACCCGCGCTACGGCGGCGCCTGACCTATTACGCCCGTGGTTGGGTCTGTCGATGCTACAATCGAAGAGCATGACTTTCCCGCGTGATGACCTTCCGGCGGCAGACCAGCCGCAGGGACTAGCCGACCCAGATTCCCAGTTGCCGGACGCGTTTGCACCGGCCGGAAGCCCTGACGCGACCTCGACTGTGAGCGAAGCGGACCTTTTCGCCCGCGAAGCCGAGACTTCGTCAGCTGATTTCGCAGCGGGCGGGCAGGCGTCAGAAGAGCCTCTCGGGTTGGCCCACGAGGAGCTGGTCCCGCTGCTTCCCGGGGATGGAACCATCGTCGCCAGCGGTCAGTCGTCTCGCCGCGCCAGGCGTGTCCTCTGGGAGCTAACCCAGACGCTGGTACTCGCGGTCCTGATCTTCCTGCTCGTGCGCGCCGTCGCCCAGAACTTCCGCGTCGAAGGGCCGAGCATGGAGCCCGGCCTGAACAACGGCCAGTATCTGCTGGTTAACAAGGCGGTCTACTTCAAGCTCAACCTCGGCACGCTCTCGAAGTACATCCCGTTCATCGACGCGAAGGATGGCGAGGAGACCTTTCTCTTCCATGGTCCCCAGCGCGGCGACGTGATCGTCTTCCGTTACCCCAAGGACCCGAAACGCGACTTTATCAAGCGCGTTATCGGCGTCCCCGGAGACAAGATTCGCATCGATGACACCGGGGCGGTGTTCGTCAACGGCGACGCGATCGACGAGGAGTACATCGCCGATGCGTCGCCGCGATCTCTCGAGGAACAGATCGTGCCGCCGGAGAGCTATTTCGTCCTGGGTGACAATCGCCCCAACAGCTCCGACTCCCGGAACTGGGGCTTCGTGCCTGAGGAGAACATCATCGGCAAGGCGATGCTCTCCTACTGGCCCCTCAGCAAGCTGGGCGGCGTCGGCAATCACAACGTCGATCTTGGCCTGATCACGGTACCCCTGCCATAGTTTTTGAGCCAGCGCTGTTCTCGTCCTAGAATTCTCGAACCACGAGGCGACGTGTTCGCTTCGCATTCAGAGGAGCCTTACTTTGCCTGACGTTGACGCGCTGCTTCGCTCCACCGGCGCCGTCCTTGAAGGTCACTTCAAGCTGGCGTCCGGCCGTCACTCCGGCGTCTACATTGAGAAGTTCCGGATCATGGAGGACCCGGCCGCGACCACGGCGATGTGCGGCATGATCGCCGATCGTTTTCGCGATGCCGGCGCTACGCTGGTCATCGGTCCGGCGATGGGGGGCGTAATCCTGGCCTACGAGACCGCGAAGCAGTTGGGACTGCACGGCATCTTCGCGGAGAAAGGCGAGGGCGGCCGTCTGATGTTCGACCGCGGGTTCGAAATCGCGCCCGGCCAGCCGGTCCTGGTTGTGGATGACGTGCTCACCACGGGCGGCAGCGTGCGACAGGTGCTGGCGTTGCTGGAGCAGATGCGGGCGAAGGTTGTTGGCGTCGGCTTCTTGATCGACCGCACGAACGGGGGCGTCGATTTCGGCGTGCCGTTCTACGCCTGTCACGCGATGCAGGTGGAGAGCTATTCGGCGGACGCCTGCCCCCTCTGCGCACGAGGCCTGCCTCTGGTTGAGACCTAGCCGCCGGGCGCGTAGACACTACGAACGGCCGGCTGGGATAATCGGTGACAGGGCCCCTAGCTCAGTCTGGTAGAGCAGCGGACTTTTAATCCGTCGGTCCTGGGTTCGAATCCCAGGGGGCCCACCACCTTGCTTCGTCAGCCTCGAGCCGACACGAAGGCCCACTGCGGCGTCCGCTTATCGCCTCGTCCGGCGCTGTGGAGCCTTTCGAGGGCAGGCAAGGGATGAGGAGAATCGCGCAGGTCGTCGGCAACAGGAAAGATTACGCCCATCGCATCGAGTGCCCCAGCCTTCACCCCTGACGACATGCGCGATTCTCCTTTGCCTGGTCGCAGCCTCTTCTGATGGCTGACTGCTGAAAGCTGACAGCTACTCCGTCACGTACTCCTCCTGGTAGTATTCCTGGCCCAGGTGCGTGATCTGCTCCTCGCCCATGAGCCAGCGCAGCGTGTTCTTCAGCTTCGTCTGCTGGATGAACAGGTCGTTCTCCGGGTAGACGGCCGGGGCGTGCTGCGGACTCTTGAAGTAGAACGAGAGCCACTCCTGGATGCCCTTCAGCCCGGCCCGATGCGCCAGGTCCATGAACAGCACCAGGTCAAGGACAATTGGCGCGGCGAGGATGGAGTCGCGGCAGAGGAAGTCGATCTTGATCTGCATCGGGTAGCCCAGCCAGCCGAAGATGTCGATGTTGTCCCAGCCCTCTTTGTTGTCGCCGCGGGGCGGGTAGTAGTTGATGCGCACCTTGTGGTAAAGGTCGCCGTAGAGGTCCGGGTAGAGGTCCGGCTGCAGGATGTGCTCCAGGACGCCGAGCTTCGACTCCTCCTTCGTCTTGAAGTTCTCCGGGTCGTCCAGGACCTCGCCGTCGCGGTTGCCGAGGATGTTCGTGGAGTAC
>DATDOP010000192.1:0-3015 GCA_035293185.1 Dehalococcoidia bacterium
GAGACGGCGATCGGCGGCAGGTCGGGCTCGGGGAAGTAGCGGTAGTCGTGCGCCTCTTCCTTGGAGCGCTGGCTGGCGGTCTCCTGCGTTTCTTCGCGCCAGCCGCGGGTCTCGCTGACCACCTTCCGGCCGGCGTTGAGCAACTTCGCCTGGCGCTCGACCTCGAACTCGGTGCCGCGCAGGGCGGCGCGGAAGCTGTTGAGGTTCTTGAGCTCGACCTTGGAACCGTACGTGTCGGAGCCTTTGGGGCGCAGGCTGAGGTTGGGCTCGCAGCGGAAGTTGCCTTCCTCCATGTCCGCGTCGCTGACGCCGATGTAGCGCAGGATCTGACGCAGCTTGGTCAGGTAGGCGACCGCCTCCGCGGGCGAACGGGCGTCCGGCTCCGTGACGATTTCCATCAGGGGCATGCCGGCGCGGTTGACGTCGAGCAGGGAGAAGCCCTCGCCGGTCTCGTCGGAGCGGTGGAGGAGGCGCGCGGTGTCTTCTTCGAGGTGGACGCGGTTGATGCGAATGCGGCGCGTGGCGCCATCGACCTCGACGTCGAGGTGACCGTTGATGCAGAGGGGCATGTCGTATTCGGAGATCTGGTAGCCCTTCATGAGGTCGGGGTAGGGGTAGTTCTTGCGGTCGAATTTTGCCCGGGGCGGGATGGTGCAGTTGAGCGCGAGGCCGGTCTTGATCGTGGCCTCGACGGCGGCGGCGTTGATCACGGGCAGGACGCCGGGCAGGCCCATGCAGACGGGGCAAACGTGGGTGTTCGGCTCGTTGCCGCTGTAGGCGGTGCTGCAGCGGCAGAACATCTTCGACCGAGTCTTCAGCTGGGCGTGGACTTCGAGGCCGATGACGACTTCATATGCGGTTTCGAGAGCTGGAATCATGTGGCAAGGCCGAGTATAGCATCGATTCTGTCAAGCACGCAGCTTTGCGGAGGTTTGCGGTTCGAATCGCTCATCAGCGTAGGCAAGACGGGAACCGGTTTGCGGGCGAATTCGGGAGATTAGCGGTAGGCCGTTAGCACCACCATCGAGGTGACGACCCAGCCGACGATGGTGAGGAGCAGGGGCCGGTCTTTGAGCAGGACCTCTTCCGGGCTGCCGCCTTCGTTGCGGGTGAGGGAGAGGAAGAGGTAGCGGAAGACGCCGTAGGCCACGAACGGGATGGTGGTCATCATCATGTGGTTGGCGGGCAGGTTTTCGGCGGTGAAGGTGTAGAGCGCGTAGGAGATGACGGTGGAGGCGGTGACCATCGCCGTCATCTGGTTGAGGAGCTCCGGGGTGTAGTGCTCCAGGGTGGCGCGGTGGTTGGTGGCGTCGTCTTGCAGCAAGTCGCCTTCAGCGCGGCGTTTGGTGATCGCGAGGAAGAGGGCGCCGAGCGCGGTGACGACGTAGAGCCAGGGCGAGGTGGGGACGTCGATGGCGTAGGCGCCGGCGAGGGCGCGCAGGACGAAGCCGCCGGAGATCGCCATGACGTCGAGGATGACCTGGTGCTTGAGGTACATGGTGTAGGCGAGCATCAGGCCCATGTAGCCGAGCACGACCGCGCCGGTGCGCCAGTCGATCAGGAAGGCAACGATGATGCCGGCCGTCGCGAGGACGGCGGACCAGGTCAGGGCCTCTTTGGTGCCCAGCAGCCCGGCGGCGATCGGGCGGTTGCGCTTCTTGGGGTGCAGGCGGTCGCTTTCGCGGTCACGCAGGTCGTTGACCATGTACTCGGCGCCGGAGACGGCACAGAAGGCGAGGGCGGTGATGATGCAGCGCGCCAGCAGGTGGTCCCAGGTGTCGAACTTCTCCGGCACCCAGTCCTGGTTGACGGAGAAGATCAGCGCCATGAAGACGATGCCGTTCTTGGTCCACTGGCGCGGACGCATCGCCTTGAGGACGTAGCGCAGGTGTCGCAGCAGCGAGGCAGGCCTCACGAGCGAGGCGGAGTCGGCCGAGGCGAGGGTATCTTCAGCCATTGCTACGGATCATAGTCGGCAGGGCAACCTTCGGGAACATCGGCGCCTACCCTCGTTCGGCGGCCGAGGAGGAGAGCGGGCAGGAGCGCCGCGAAACAGACGGCGCCGGTGACGATGAACGTTTCCTGGAAGGCGTTGACCTGGAGGCCCTGGAGCAGGTCGTCGAAGCGCGGGTCGTCCAGGGGGATGAGGCCTGCCTCGGCGTAGAAGCCGCTGAGGCCGCGCGTGGTGAGCAAGGCAACGCCAACCAGCGCCCCGAGCAGCCGTACGACGGTGAGCAACGACGCGAGGGTCGCGCGCTGGTCCTCGGCCGCCTCGTCCATGACGGCGGCGTTGATCGGTGCGATGACCAGCCCGAAGCCGAGGCCGGTGACGAGCAGGGGCAGCGTGAACAGGACGAACGACGGGTCTTCGTCCCAGGCCGACATGCCGAGAAAGCCGGCCCCGGCGAGCACGAGGCCGGCGCCCGCGCCGGCGCTCAGGCCGAACCGGGTCGCGAGGTAGCCGCCGGCGAGGGCGCCGACTGGCAGGGCGACGGTGAGGCGCATGAGGTTGAGGCCGCCGTCCAGCGCCGAGCCGCCAAGGAGGACGTCGGTGAAGATCGGCACGGAGACCATAGCGACGATCAGCGTGCCGCCGGTGAGGCCGTTCACGAGAAAGGCAGCGGCGAGACGCGGGACGCGGAACAGGGAGATATCGACGAGGGGTACGGCGGCAAGAGCCTGGCGCCAGACAAACGCCGCGAACAGCACGGCGGCCCCGGCGAAAAACGCCAGCGTGACGGCGGTCTCGCGGCGGGCGATGGGGTCGTCTGTGAGGGCGACGGTGAGGCAGACCAGGCTGGCGCCGAGCAACGCGGCGCCGGGGAGGTCGAGGCCGCGCCGTTCGACGGGAGCGTCGTAGCGGGCGAGACGGGCGACGGCGAACGCGAGGGGCAGGCACATGGGCAGGTTGATCCAGAAGACGCCGCGCCAGCCCAGCAGCTCGGCGATGCCGCCGCCCCAGAGGGGCCCGATCAGGCCGCCGGCCTCAGACGCGGCAGCGATGGCGCCGAGGCC
>DATDOP010000193.1:0-6376 GCA_035293185.1 Dehalococcoidia bacterium
TGAGGTGTCGGCTGTAAACGGTGAGCTTCGCGTTACGATGGGTCACGGGGGAGAGCCTCCTGCTACTGGTTTGACTGACACCAATCAGCCAGCAGGCTTTGCTCTCCTCCTGTCAACAACCTCCGTGGGAACTACAGCTAGAGTCCGGTCAGCCACAGATTTGAGGATTGGCACAGATTCTGGTTTGGGTTTCCGCTGACAGGTCAGAGAGATCTGTGAGAATCCTGCCAATCTGTGGTAGCTACAGGGGCTCAGGCTGCCGGACGTAGGTGAAGAGCACGAAACCGAGAACGAGGAAGACACCGGCCATCGCGTAGAAGCCGAGGTCGAGCGAGACCGCGGCGAAGAAGGCGCCGGCCAGCGGGCCGACGGCGAACGCGCCGGCCTGAAAGCTCGCCGCGACGCCGAATGCCGTGCCGCGTCGCGAGCGGCGCACGTTGGAGGCGATCAGCGTGTTCAACGCGGGGACCAGCGCCGAGAAGACCAGGAACACGCTGAGGAACCCGAGGATGTAAACCGGCACGCCGCTGGCCAACCCGGCGATCAGGAAGCCGACCGAGCCCAGCATGCAGACCAGGCCCAGCTTCTTGCCAGCCGGGTTGCCGCGGAAGACACGCGGCGCGATGAACAGCACGCTGATCGCGCTGACGAGGCCGCCGATGCTGAAGGCGAGTCCCGCCTCGCCGGCGACGTCCTCGCTGCCCTTGAGGCCTTTCAGGGCGATCGGCGTGGCGAGGCGGATCAACTCGTTCATGCAGTAGAGGGTGAACAGCGCGCCAATCGCCAGCTTGAACTGGCCGGACATGCGAAACGGCTCCAGCTCCGCGCGACGCGTACTACCTTCGGTGCGCACGGCAACGCTGTCACGCGGTACGTACAACAGGACCGCGAGCGACGCGATCATCGGGACGATGCCGGCGACGGCGATCGAGTGACGGTAGCTGAGCATCTGCGCCAAACCGGCGCCCACGGCGGGCCCGATCGTCGTGCCGAGGTACTGCATGCCGGTAACGGTGCTGAGGCTGCGGTTGAGCCGCGAATCCGGGACGATAACGCTGACCAGCGCGACCGATGCCGGGACGAAGCCCGAGAAGAAGCCCTGACAGAACAGCGCGACCGCCAGGTGCCACGGCGCCGAGGCGATCGCGGCGACGCCGAACGTGATGCTGCCGAGAAACAGGGCGCGCAGGAGCATCATCTTGCGGCCCCAACGGTCGGAGAGGTAGCCCCAGGCGGCGCTGGAGGCGAGCCGGCCCACACCCTGGGAGGTGAGAGCTATCGACATCCAGAAGACGGCGTTGGCGTCGCTGGTGGCGCCGAGATCGAGGGCGTAGAGGGGCAGGAAGGGGTACCAGAGGTTGTAGGACATCGAGGTGGCGCAGACGGCGCCGGCGATGACGTAGACGGAGGCGCGATTGTCGCGGACGGGCGTCGCATCCGAGGCGGGCTGCTCCGCAGTCATGCTGCAGAGTCTAGGCCGCAAGCCGCAGCCGAGAAAGCTCGCTGCTTCGCCGCGTAGAGGTCGGGCGGTGTAGGATCGCCGTCGAACCCGGCACTTTCGCGGACGAGAGCTGAGCATGAACCCGATCATCCTGGCACCCACGACGCTGATGCAGGCGCCACCCCTGGAGTACATCGCCGCGGCAGCAAACGCCGGCTACGACGGCATTGGCCTGCGCCTGTACCCGTCGCCGGGCATGCCGTTCTTCCCGGTAGTCGGCGACGCGAAGCTGATGGGCGAGGTGAAGCGGGCGCTGGCAGAATCCGGGCTGTCGGTATTCGACGTGTTTACCTGCTACCTGCAGCCGGAGATGGACTTTGAGGCGATGAAGCGCGCGCACGAATTCGGCGCGGAGCTGGGCGGCAAGTACGCGCTGGCGATCGGCGATGACGCGGACTGGGGGCGGATGGTCGACAACTTCGGGCGTCTGTGCGACAACGCGGCGCAGTTCGGGCTGGTCTGCGCGCTGGAGGCGCCGGTGAACCGCCGGACGCTGAACACGCTGGAGCTGAACGTCAAGCTGATCGGGGAGAGCGGGCGCAAGGCAGTGCTGAGCATCGACCCCGTGCAGTACATCCGGGCGGGACACAGCTTCGGGCAGCTGTGTGACCTCGACCCGGCCCTCCTGCCGTACAGCCAAATCGGCGACTCGCCCGGCATGACGTTCGGCGATGCGTATTGCCTGCCGGGCGAGGGGATGGTGCCGCTGCACGAGCTACTGGACGTCCTGCCGCCGGACGCGCCCCTGAGCCTGGAGTACCACCATCGGGACGAGAGCTACACGCGCGAAGCGTGGGCCAAGCACGTCCTGGACGGCACGCGCGCATACCTGCGGCGCTACCACGACTCGAAGGGCTGATGGCGCGCGGCTTTCGTTTCGGGTTGTTGTATACGGGTGCGACGCTGGATGAGTGGCGAGAAACTGCGCGCAAGGCAGAAGACCTCGGCTTCTCGACGCTGGTGGCGCAGGACCACTTCGGGGCGCAGCTGGCGCCGCTGCCCTGCCTTGTCGCGGCGGCGGCGGTCACAACGCGGCTGCGCTTCGGCACGGTGGTGCTGGACAACGACTTTCGCCACCCGGCCGTGATGGCAAAAGAGGCAGCGACGGTTGACGTGCTGACCGGCGGACGGTTCGAACTGGGCCTGGGCGCCGGCTGGCTGGCGACGGACTACGAGAAGACGGGCGTGAGCTTTGACCCCGCGCCGGCGAGGATGGAGCGCCTGGCTGAGACCGTGGCGATCTGCAGGGCGTTTTTCGCCGGCGAGACGGTGACGTTTCACGGCAAGCACTACCAGGTCGAGGGGCTGGATGCGTTCCCGGAGCCGGCGCAGACGCGTCTGCCGCTGCTGATCGGCGGGCGGCAGCGGCGCATGCTGTCTTACGCTGCGCGCGAGGCAGACATCGTCAGCATCTCGATGCTCGACCCGCGCACGCCGGACAGCCCGCCGCCTCCCGGTTTCGCGGAGAAGGTCGGATGGGTGCGGGCAGCGGCGGGTTCTCGTTTCGAAGTCATTGAGATTCACGCGAACTGTTTCAGCGCCGAGGTGACGGACAAGGCCGCCGAGGCGCTGGAAAGCATCGCGAAGCGAATCGGGGCGACCCCGGAGCAGGCGCTCGAGAACCCGGCGAACCTGGTGGGTAGCGTGGATTCGATCGTCGAGCAACTCGAGCGCTGGCGGGAACGCTGCGGCCTGGGCTACATCTGCCTGCAGCCGGGCGTAATGGACGCCTTCGCGCCGATCATCGCGCGCCTGGCCTGACGCTTGCCGGCGGCGCGGACATGGCTAGACTAGGGGCCGTGGGGTTGTTCACGCTGACGCGGGTGCCCGAGCCCGAGATCATGGACACGGACGACGAGGTCGACGCCTATGCGTCGGCTGCGGCGCAGTTGTACCTGGAGTCGATCGACCGGACGTTTGTTGACCACATTGGACGTTTGATCGCGGGCAGCGGGCTGGAGGATGGCGCACGGGTGCTGGACTTCGGCTGCGGGCCAGGGCAGATCCCGATCATGATCGCGAAACGCTGGCCAGCGATGAGGGTCCTCGGTATCGACGCCGGACCGAACATGATCGAGCAAGCGCACAAGGAGACGGCGGCGGCCGGCGTGAGCGTGGACTACGAGGTCGTGCGCCTGGGACCGCAGGGTGACGCAAAGCTGCCGTATGCGGACGGTGAGTTCGACATCGTGCTGTGCAACTCGGTGATGCACCACCTGGATGACCCTGTCGGCTCGCTGGACGAGCTGGCGCGCGTCGCCAAGCCACGGGGCGCGGTACTCGTGCGGGACCTGATGCGGCCGCCGGCGCCGGCGTACCCGCTACACGTGCGCATCCTCGGCAGGCACTACACGGGCGAGATGCGGCGCCTGTTTGAGGTCTCGGTGCGCGCCGCTTACACCATCGACGAGATGAGGGACATGCTGCGCCGCTCGCGGCTGAACGGCGGCAGATCACGCGTATTCCAGCGCGGCCTCACCCACCTGGGAATCGAGCGGCCGGCGCTGGCTGGAACTGGGGACTAAGCGATGGTTCAGATGAAGGTGATCGGCACGCCGGTGCTGCGGACGATCGACGGCACGGAGAAGGTGACCGGCACGGCGCGCTACACCGCCGATATCACGCTGCCGGGGACGTTGCACGGCAAGACGCTGAAGAGCCCGCACCCCCGCGCACGCATCGTCCGCATCGACACGTCGGCGGCGAGGGCGCTGCCCGGCGTGCGCGTCGTGATCACGGGGCGTGATATCGCCGACGCGGGGCTTTGGGGGCGCGCGGTCAAGGACGTGCCGGTGATCGCCGTCAACGAGGTGCGGTTCGCGGGCGAGCGCGTCGCCGCGGTGGCGGCTGAAGACGAGGACGTCGCCGAGCAGGCCCTGGGCCTGATCGACGTTGAGTACGAGGTGCTGCCGCCGCTGCTCACGCCACGAGAGGCCGAGGCGCCGGGCGCGCCCGTCCTGCACCCGGACTTCAACAGCTACTTCGGCTTCCGGCAGAAGATGGAGACGCCGTCTAATGTCTTCCACAAGACGCACCTTGAGCGCGGCGACGTGGAGGCCGGGTTTGCGCAGGCAGACCTGGTCTACGAGGCCAGCTATACGACGCAGCGCATGTTTCAGGGCTACCTGGAACCGCAGGCCGTGACCGTCCAGATCAATCCTGAAGATGGGCGGGTCCACGTCTGGATCTGCAGCAAGGCGCCGTACAACACGCGCGATTCCCTGGCTGCATCGGCGCGTATCGACGAGCAGAGGGTGCTGTTTCACCATACGCACATCGGCGGCGATTTTGGCGGCAAGGCGAACTCACGGAACACGCCGGTGGCCTACTACCTGGCGAAGGCGACGGGCCGGCCGGTGAAGATCGTGACGGACTACATCGAGGAGTTGGGGGCGGGCAACCCGCGCCACGCGACGCAGACCACGCTGAAGACGGGCGTGAAGCGGGACGGGACGATCGTGGCGCACTCGGTGGAATACGTCGTGGACTCTGGGGCGTATGCGGCGTTCAAGCCGCTGGGGACGATCGGCGGCGCGAACCAGGCCGCGGGACCATACCGCATTCCCAACGTGCGCATCGACTCGCGCTTCGTCTACACGAACACTATCCCGGGCGGCTTCATGCGGGCGCCGGGCGACCCGCAGGGCGTGTTCCCGCTGGAATGCCACCTGGACGATATCGCGCGGCGGCTGGGAATGGACCCGGCGGCGTTCCGGCGCCAGAACCTGGTGGTGCAGGGTGACGACACCGCTTGGGGAGAGCACCTGGAGCACGTGAGGGCGATCGAGACGCTGGATGCGGCGGTTCAGGCGGGTGACTTCGGGGCACCCAAGGCCGCGAACGTTGGGCGGGGGGTGGCGTTCGCGGACCGTGGCAGCGGCGGCGGCGAGGGAACGACGGACATTACGCTGAAGCCGGACGGCACGGCGGTGATCGGCACGCCGATTTTTGACCAGGGGACGGGGACGTATACGACGCTGATGCAGGTCACGTCCGAGGAGCTGGGCGTGCCGCTGGAGCGCATCTCGATTGACGTGTGGGACACGGACGCGCTGAAGTTCGACTCCGGCGTGGCGGGTAGCCGGGCGACTCGGGTGAACACCGCAGCGTGCTTCCTGGCCACGGAGGAGGTGCGAAGGCTGCTGGGCGAGCTCGTGACGAAGGAGATGGGGTGGCCGGCTGAGAGGCTCTCGTTCGCGGGAAACGAGATCAGGCGCACCGACATCGAAGAGGCGATTACCTGGCAGGAGCTGCTGCGTCGGACGGGGCAGACGGTGAAGGGGCGCGGGCACAGCCAGGAGGGGGGGCCGGGGCAGCGTCACATCACGTCGTTCGTGGCGCAGGTGGCGGAGGTGTCGGTGGACCCGGAGACGGGCGAAGTCAGGCTGCTGAAGCTGACGACGGCGCACGACGTGGGCCGGGTGATCAACCCGATCGGCCACCAGGGCCAGATCAACGGCGGCGCGATCCAAGGGGTGGGCTACGCGACGATGGAGGAGGTGCGCGTGGAGGACGGGCGCGTGACGTCGCTTTCGTTGGGCGACTACAAGCTGCCGAACATCAAAGACATCCCGGAGCTGCGCACGGTCCTGCTGGAGTCCGAGGCGGGGTATGGGCCGTACAACATCCGCGGGATCGGCGAAGGGCCGCATATCCCGGTGCCGGCGGCGATCTCAAACGCGGTGTTGGACGCGGTGGGGGTGCGGGTCCGCGACCTGCCGGTGACGTCGGAGAAGGTGTACCGGGCGCTGAGGGGGTAGTCCGTAAGCGGTTGCCAGTCTCGAAAAGGGGCCAGAACGCGACCGGGAAGACGAGGATGCGGGGCCTTTCCGGGGCGGCTGCGAGGACGCGAAAGGCCCGGAGTGGGGCTGCAGT